>CAXMPV010000154.1:0-4823 GCA_964195175.1 uncultured Thermodesulfobacteriota bacterium
CCGGGAATATTGCGTATGCACTTTCACTACTAGACGAAAACCCGACTATAGTAGCAACTGCCGGGCGCGATTTTGAGGCCTATAGAGAATGGTTTAGTAAGAATAATATTTCTACAGATAATATCAAGATCATCGAAGAAGAACTCACTGCAGGTGCGTACATTACCACAGATAAGTCGGATAATCAGATAACGGCATTTAATCCGGGTGCAATGAAGTTCACCGCCAGTTATGATTTTGAATCTGTTGCACACGACAACACGGTTGCCATAGTCTCACCGGGAAATCTGGACGATATGCATAATTTTTCAAATGTATATAAACAGAAAAAGATAGATTATATATTTGACCCCGGACAGTCTCTCCCCGCCTGGAGTGAAGATAAACTAATAGATATGATGGATGGATCAAAGATATTCATCTGCAATGATTATGAGCTGCAGTTGACCCAGGAGAAGACCTCCATGACAATAGATGATATTTTAGAAAAAACAGAGATACTGGTACAAACCAAAAGCGAACATGGTTCAGTAGTAATAATGAAAGAGCATGGTCAAACTAAAAACATCGAAATTCCTGCTGCAGAAGTTGATTCTGTAAAAGACCCTACAGGAGCGGGTGATGCTTACAGAGCGGGACTAATAAAAGGATTCTTTTTGTCGGACGGAGACATTATTCACTCCGCAAAAATGGGTGCCGTCACCGCTGCTTATTGCGTAGAGGTTTATGGCCCGCAGAATTTTAACTTCACCCCTAACTCTTTTAACAAACGCTTTGAAAGTGTTTTTGGCGAAAAGGCATTTTAAGGATAGAGCTTCGCGCGTGTTATAAAATCGGCTGATTACCTCTTTTTATTCAAAGGTAAATTGGTGTTAATATCAGTGCAGTGACCATGTCACTGCACTGATTGGTACCGTTGACATTCCTGCCAGATTCTGCTTTTAATATCTTGCCATTTTTTCACCATTTCACTCTTCAAAAAGGATTTTCCCGTAAAATATTCGCGAAAATCCTGGCAATTATATTAAATTGTAAATTTATTTCGTATTTATTTATCAATCCTTAAAAGACAAGTCTCTGCATAAATATAATTTCACTCATAAGATGTTGCATCTCAAGGAGATATACATTTCCTCCAATTTTCCTGTACAACCATTTATAATCGGTATAGCAATTGCGCTTCTACATACCCACTGATTAAACCTACTTATATACAGTAATATTTCACCCTGTTAGATAGTTTTAATATCACATTAAGGTATTTCCTCCTTTTTAATCTATCTAACAGGGATAATTTTCTTAAATTGCTTTTAACTGTTCCTGAAGCTACCGAGAAGCTCGGAATAAGCAATGACCCATGGCACTGTATAGCTGACCATACGCGGTTTTACAGTGTTATGGAACAATCACTTCGCAATAAGATACCACATTGACCAACAACCTCTTTTCGCCTATACAAAGACTGTCATACTTTTCGCCATCAATCTGACAAAAAGCATCTCCGGTAAAATTCAATTCCAATCTATCAGTCTGAAACTGCATGAGATTTCTGGTTATAGTATCAAGCGGTTTTCTACACAAAATAGCAAAAAACAGGTGCATCCATTCCCACATACTCCGAATAACAGTTACTTCAAATTTGCCATCGTCCATCCTACACTTTGACGATAGTTCCATACCTGCATAAATTTTTGTATTTGTAATTACAATCTCGCGTAAACCTCTGTTTAGAGAAATTATCTCAGTTATTGAGTGTTCATTTTCATACCTGATTTCAACATCAAATGGAATCCGATAAAAAATATTCTTTAATGCAAGTAATCCATAAAAGCCCTTATTGGAGATGCGACTGCAAATTTTTCTAAAGACCGACCTATATCTTAACCTGTCAAAATCGCAGGATATCTTTGCATCACTGCCAATACCAAAATAGTTTGTGAAGAAATATTTATTATCTAAACTCAAAATATCAATCCTGGAATGCATTATTTAAATATTAGCTTATACATTAACCATCCAATCCGGATCAAAACGGGCATGGCAGCTTGGACATATCAGGATAATTTTACACTCTTCTTTTGTCTGTCGTACAAAAGAGGTATGAAAGCCATCCTCGTATCCACATTCAGGACAAATATGAAGTTCCTCTCCTATTGTTATCTGCTCCGGTTTCTTGGTCATTAATCACTCCTTCCACTTGATCGAACATCCCATTGACGGATATTGGCTGGAAGATGGTTTTTCTCCTCCCAGCAGTGCTTCAATTGCATCGTTCAGATCATGCGACTTTACTTTTTCAGGATGCTGCCAGTTGTCATCTATCTGACCGTGATAGCATAACTCTCTCTCTTTATTGTAAACATATATATCGGGGGTGCATTGCGCCTGATATTTTTTTGCTACGGATTGATCCTCATCTCTTAAATATGGGAAATTGTATCCCTTTTCTTTTGCCCTTTTAACCATATTTTCAAAATTATCATCAGGGTATTTGATGCCGTCATTCGGATTGATTCCGACAAGTTTGACATTTCGTTCTACAAATTTTTCCTGCAATTGGACAAGCCTGTCATCCACCGCTTGAACATACGGGCAATGATTGCACATAATAATAATGACTAAAACTTCTTTATCATCATAATCGACAAGTGAGTGCATTTCTCCGTCTACACCTTTTAAACAAAAATCAATTGCCGTTGTCCCTAATGGTACATTGATTGATTTTAATAGAGCCATTTCTGATCTCCTGATTAAAAGTAGTGTAAAATAAAATTAATTGTTAGTATTATTGTTATATCCTTTAATATAATGATTTCTGGCCAGTTGATACATATTGTTTGTCACTACTTTTACAAAAGAGTATCTCCAGCACATATCATAGCTTATTTACTGTCGGTAGTGTTATATGTTTATTGCGTCTTCTCTATACTGTTAAGCAAACTTCCACGAAATCTGTTTAATGGCACTTGTATTTACATGAGAATAAAACAAAGAAAGTACACCGTACTATTGTATACCGCTTTTGCGGTGGGTACAATCCTGCTTATGTTTACAATGGTTTCACTGGCAAAGGAGGCAGGTGACGGACACAACCATACTCCCACCATGGAAGTGCATAATGAACATCTGCACAAGGAGATGCCAGCTGAAGCAACCGGGGTGCGGCTTAACGAACAAATCGGCGTGATGCTTCCGCTTGACCTTGAATTTTACGATGAATCCGGACAGATAGTAACATTGAGACAGTTAATCAAGGGGCCGGTAATCATTGCCCCGGTTTATTTTCGTTGCCCGAATGTCTGTAACTTTCTGCAGATGGACCTGGCAAGAGTACTTCCCGACGTTCGTCTTGAACCGGGAAAGCAGTTTACCGTACTATCGATTAGTTTTGATGACACGGAAGACGCCGAGTTGGCCAGGGCGAGCAAAAAGATATATTTCAAATCAATGCGGGACAAGTTTCCGGAACATGCCTGGCGATTTCTGACGGGAGATAATGAGAATATCTATCGACTGACCAATACTGCCGGCTATTATTTTCAGAAAACCGAAGGTCAGATTCTGCATCCTGTTGTTATTTTTGTCGTCAACTCCAAGGGCCAGATTGTACGCTATCTGCATGGAACTCATTTTCTCCCAAAGGATTTAACCCTGGCCCTGGTAGAGGCTGCTGAAGGAAGACTTGGCACAACTATCCAGAAAATGGTAAAATTCTGTTTCAGTTACGACCCGGAAAAGAAAACTTACGTTTTTAATCTTTTGCGGGTTTCAGGATCCGCGGTTTTAGGTACTGCTGCCATTTTTCTGGCATTTCTGCTGTTTGGCGGTAAAAAGAAAAAAAGGAGATAATCTATTTATGGCAGACGCCTCAATACATATTGCCGCAGATCGTGGCTTCTTTGAAAACTCCAATCGTTGTTGCGGAATAAGGGCCTGGATTTTCTCAACGGACCACAAGCGGATTGGCCTGCTTTACTTTTGGTGTATTGCAGGTTTCTTCATACTCGGCGCTATGCTTGGTGTGCTGATCCGGCTTGAACTTATTGCGCCCGGCAAAACAATCATGGGAGCCCAGACATATAACGCTGCATTTACTCTGCATGGAGTGACCATGATCTTTCTCTTTATTCTACCCAGTATACCAGCCGCTTTCGGCAATCTGATTATGCCGATTCAAATTGGTGCTCGCGACGTCGCCTTTCCCCGTCTGAATCTGTTCTCCTGGTGGCTTTACATAGGTGGCGCTCTATTGGCAGTAACCTCCTTATTCACTGGAGGAGGTGCGCCTGATACCGGTTGGACTTTTTACGTTCCCTATAGTCTTGAAACAACTGCCAACGTCTCCCTGGCAGCGTTTGCCGTTTTCATCCTCGGTTTTTCATCGATACTCACCGGTATCAATTTCATTATTACCATTCACCGGTTGCGTGCCGAAGGAGTGACTTGGGGAAGACTGCCTCTTTTCGTATGGACTCTGTATGCCACTTCCTGGATTCAGATACTGGCAACACCGGTTCTTGGGATTACCGTGGTACTGATTGTTGTCGAACGGGTTCTCGGTGCGGGGCTGTTCGATCCGTCCCTCGGCGGAGATCCCGTCATGTTTCAGCATCTGTTTTGAATATATTCACAACCGGCGGTTTATATTATGATATTACCGGCCATGGGGGTAATCTCCGAGATTGTGCCGGTATTTGCCCGTAAACCGGCTTTCGGATACAAGGCAACAGTCATTTCCAGTTTTGCCATTGCATTTGCCGGTTCCCTGGTCTGGGCTCACCATATGTACACCAGCGGCATGTCAGATGCCGCAGTACTTGTTT
>CAXMPV010000155.1:0-4821 GCA_964195175.1 uncultured Thermodesulfobacteriota bacterium
AGCGTACAACGGCTGATTACAAAAGCATAAAGGCGAGAGTCAGTGCTTTAGAGCAGAAACTTGCATTAATAGGGATTGATGCAAATCAACTAAGGGAGAGCGAAAAGATAAGCCGTACCATTAAGGTTTATTCTCCGATCAGCGGTTATGTATCCCGGGTAAATGTTAATATAGGGAAGTATATGAATCCTGCAGATGTTATGTTTGAGATAGTAAATACGGAACACTTACATGCAGAGTTAACGGTATTTGAAAAAGATATCAGCAAAATAAAGGAGGGACAGAGAATAAGGTTTACTCTTCCTAACGAAGACAATGTAGAACGACTCGCTACTGTTCACCTTATTGGGCGGTTAATTAATGAGCACCGGGTAGTTAAAGTGCACGGACATTTAGACAAAGAGGATGAACAATATTTGCCTGGCATGTATATAAAGGCCTTTATAGAGCTTAGTAATAATACGGTGAATGCTTTACCCGAGGAAGCCATAGTGCAGTCAGGAGGCAAACACTACATTTATATTTTTAAAGGTAACAGGACAGAAGACAATCTGGAAATGAGTGATTTTGAGATGATAGAAATTCGGGAGGGAGTTACTGAAGGTCTTTATACGGAGGTTGCTCTCCCTGATACTTTTGACATAAATTCAAGTCAAATTGTCATTAAAGGTGCTTATTCTTTAATATCAAAGATGAAGCTTGCCGGGGAAGAAGGTGGGTGTGCACATTAATTTCTTGTTGATTGGATGTGTCTAATCTTTGATGGGCAGGTCATCCTGCTGAACAGCCGTAAATCACGCAAGCGCTCTTCATGTGAAAGAAGGTCAATCTGTTCTGTATACATCATTCCGAATTTTCCGGCATCTTCATATCTTTTTCTTTCTGATGTGTCCTCAATGTCAAATTTACGCTTATAAAAGAGGTGGTGCCTTATATATTCTTTGTCGAATCTACTCAGCTTTAATGATCTGTTCTGCAATGCAACGAAATATTTTAAAACCAGGTATTTAGTTACATTTGCCTGTAATTCCAGTTCGAGAAGGCTGAAGGGACGATTCGATTTATAGTGCTGAGCTATAAATAAGAAATGATCCAACTCTTCAACAAAGCTTGCACACAGATCAATGTTTTCATCATGTATGCCAAGTCTCGGGTCATTATCTTCCAATTCTCTGATTAATGCGTCCGGGTAATAAATACTTACTTTAAGCGTATCTCCGGCATCCCTTAATAAGACCCGTGCTCCCGAATGACTATTAACAACTGTCCTGATCTCTTCATTTGCATAGAACTCTTCGTAACCTTTGTCACCAATAATATACTGTTCTATATTGGTAATTCCCGTATCCAGTGCATAGGTTTTTTCTATCTTCTTTTGTAATTCCTTTATCAATGGATGTCTAATTTTCATTATTATCTAATTTTAAGAGGAAATTTAAAGTTAAGATTCTTCGATCGTTCCTCTCTCAGAATGACATGTTGAAAATGTCATTCTGAATGTAGCGAGGCGGAATGAAGAATCTTAATTGTCTAATCATTAAATAATGAACAGATAATTATGCCAACCCCGCCTTTACAGGATGAAGATATTCTTTGTTCATAAAACTGAGAACTTGAGCAACCGCCTCAAAGCCTTCTGATAATTGTGATAGTGTGCCTGTAAGTCTGTTTTTCCTGGCGTTGGTATGTCCCGATGCAAGGCCGTAATATGTTTTTCCGTAACCTACGTAATACTGTTTATCAACAGATCTTCGTTTGAATTCATATCTGTACTTAATATATTCCGGAATCATGCCTGTCAGAAAGAGTGTGTAATTGCCGATGTGGCAGTATATGTGAAACTTTTCAATGTTATCTAAATGCAGGGAATCTGTAATCATGTCTACTATATATTGATGTGTTATTTTTTCGTCATCACTCATACCGAACAATTTTGAACTCTCTATAAATTGTGCCAGCATGTTTGCAATATAGTTTGAAACATGAGTGTCTTCAAGCAAGTTCATGAGCCGGTTTTGATCCCATGGAATAATCGGCTCAATGCTGTTTAATACATCTATCGTCTTTTCAATAAACTTTACATCTTTTCTCTTTTCCTTAAATGCCTTTCTCAAAAGCAATGAAAACAGGAAATAGGGAGATATAGCCAGAATTCTCTCTGTGCAGCTCATCACTTTGTTGAATACTCTGTCACTGTCAATCATTTTAGCTATTACATCTTCATCTCCGTTTATCAAACTTGCAATATTCTCGTAATCATTCCGCTTGGTTACATAGCTTTCAATAAGGAAAAGGAGGTCTTTGTCTGATAGTCCTTGTAAGCTCTCTTTTTGAAGTTCCTTAACAGCGTCGTCTCTCTCCATCGTTTTCTCCCTAATAAATTAAAAAGTGTACATTTAGGAAATCGAACTTTACCAAATACTTCAAAACTCGGATTATAGCTACTTGTACGAACATGTCACATGAAAACCGTTTGAAATTCACTAGTTTAAAACGCAACAATTGTACCAAAAGAACGTTTTAATCCGTCTTTTGTAACTTGCTATAAATTAATTGGTTATGGCACTTTTATATTTATGCTCTTGTTTTTGAGAAACTTTGTGAGTAGTTTTTGTACTAAAGAGGTCATTTTTAGTAACAATACGGCTTATTCTGGTAAATTTGAAAAAAATAGTTGAAAAATTAAAGCCTTTTACTATATGATGCAACGTTAACATAAAAATAACAGCTTTTTCAGTTTGTCAAACAAACCTGACAACTACTCTTTTCAAGCACTTATTTGTAACTTTTTATTAAAGGAATATGATATGACTACCCTTGCATTAGATTACAAGGTTGCCGACATAAACCTGGCGGATTGGGGACGTCGTGAAATTACCCTCGCCGAAGGTGAAATGCCAGGTTTGATGAACCTCAGAAAAAAATATGAGAAAGAGCAACCTCTCAGTGGCGCTAATATTATCGGCTGCATCCACATGACAATCCAGACGGCCGTATTGATCGAAACACTCGTCATCCTTGGGGCAGAAGTTCGTTGGTCTTCATGTAACATTTTTTCCACACAAGATCACGCTGCGGCGGCCATGGCTGATGCCGGTGTTGCTGTGTATGCATGGAAGGGACAGACAGAAGAAGAGAGTTCATGGTGTATCGAACAGACTATCCTCAAGGATGGGAAACCGTGGGACGCCAATGTATTACTTGACGATGGTGGTGACCTCACAGCCATGGCTCACGAGAAGTACCCGCAGATGCTTGATAAGATTCATGGTATAACGGAAGAGACAACAACCGGTGTTCACAGGCTTTTTGACATGATGGAAAAAGGAGAGTTAAAGGTTCCGGCTATTAACGTTAATGATTCTGTTACAAAATCCAAAAATGATAACAAGTACGGTTGCCGTCACAGCTTAAATGATGCTATTAAACGTGGAACAGACGCTCTTCTTTCCGGTAAAAAAGCATTGGTAGTTGGTTATGGTGATGTAGGCAAGGGCTCTGCCCAGAGTTTGAATCAGGAAGGAATGATCGTAAAGATTTCTGAGATTGATCCTATCTGTGCTATGCAGGCATGCATGGATGGATTCGAAGTTGCCTCTCCTTATATAGACGGAAACAACACCGGCTCTCCCGAATGCATCGACAAACAGTTGTTGGGAAAGACCGACCTGATCGTAACAACTACTGGTAACGTAGACGTATGTGATCGTCACATGCTGGCCGCTGTTAAACGGGGAGCCATCGTGTGTAACATCGGCCACTTCGATCTTGAGATCGATACCAAATTCATGCGCGACAACTGGAGATGGGAAGAGGTGAAGCCACAGGTACATAAGATTTACCGATCCGACGATACGGAAGATTACATTATTCTTCTCTCTGAAGGACGTCTTGTAAATCTTGGTAACGCAACCGGCCATCCATCCCGCATTATGGATGGTTCATTCACAAATCAGGTACTCGCACAGATGCTACTCTACAAAGATGCGTGGGCAGACAAACCCGAATCTGAACGTGAGCCTATTTACGTAAAGGTTCTTCCAAAGAAACTGGATGAAGAGGTTGCCGCAGAAATGGTTAAAGGTTTTTGTGGAGTTATTACTCATATGACACAGCAACAGTCTGAGTATATCAGCACTCCAATTGAGGGTCCTTTCAAGCCTGAGACTTACCGATATTAATTAAGTCCTTTTAAAGGATAATTCATAAAAAAAGCACAGGAGCATTAATTTCCTGTGCTTTTTTTATTTAAAGTCCTTACTTAAATATGGAGTGTATCATCCGTGATGATGCGTATTAAAGCAGTTACACGGTAACGGCACTTCAAAGAAATTGATACCTAGTGCCTTTGTGGCAATAGGATAAGCATAAAATTGTCCTTGTAATATAGCGTATATTTAATAGAATTAACGGTCGATAACAGAAACGTTATTGTCGCGTAAAAGACTTCATAGTAGCTTCTGTATTAACCTATTCAGATATGCCACCAAAAATCAGGGAACTTATTAAAACGTTAGAAAAAGCAGGTTTTAGATTTTGAGGTGGTAAAGGCAGCCACCGAAATTATGAACATTCAAAAGGGATGCGTGTTACCATTTCAGGCAAACTTGGTGGTGATGCAAAGATTTACCAACAAAAGGAAGTTAAGAAGAAAATAGAGGAATCTCAATTATGAAAGATAGCGCCAGATATATTAAAATCGTAGAATGGAATGAGGAAGATCAAAGTTTTGTCGGACAATGTCCCGGTATTATTGGTCCTTGCTGTCATGGAGATAATGAAACTGAAGTCTATGACGAGCTGTGTCAAATTGTAGAAGAA
>CAXMPV010000156.1:0-4712 GCA_964195175.1 uncultured Thermodesulfobacteriota bacterium
GACCGGCTGAAAAAAGGATTTGCGACAGGAACGAAAAAAGACTGGGAGCATATTCTGCACCAGACCAGAAAGATTGAAGAGATGTCAATCTCGCAAATAACAATTCTAAAACTTCAGGACAAAAAAACCACGTGATCTATAAAAGGGAAAAGCCATGAACAAAAAAAGCTCTAAATATCTGTTCATATTCACCGCTTTCATACTCTTTATTGGATTACTCAGTTCAGGGTGTTCCACACTTGATAAAGCCTCTTTTTGGAAAGGTGAAAGCGACAAAAGCAGCGATAGCAAGAGTAGTCGCAAAGTCAGGAGCAGGAGCAAAGAAGATAGAATGAATACGCTGGAAGAGAAAGTAGCCACTCTGTCTTATAGCCTGGGAAGCCTGACTACTGAAAATTATGAACTGAAGAAAAATTTTAGAGAACTGGAAGCAGTTAAGAGCCAGCTAAATAAAGAGTACACACAAATAAAGGACACGCAGGCTGCCCTCGATAAAACACAAACATCGAATAAAACCGCGCGCAATCGTCTAAAAGGAGAATTGGCAAAAACAAAAGTTGCACTTGAAGAGATCAGACAACATCTGGCTAAAATGGAATCGGAAAAGAATAGCCTCAAAGCAAAACTTGAGGCACTGGAAGCAGCCCGCAAGTCCGCCACACAAGCAGAAGAGGTTGCTGATAAAACCGGAAGTAACTATACCGGAAAAAGCAGAAAAGGCCTGATAAAGGAAGCACAGGAAAGCCGAAAAACCTCTCTTATCCAGGAACTGTTAAATAAAGCAATTAGCCTATATAGAAAAGAACACTTTGAAGAAGCAATAGCAAAATGGGAAGAAGTCCTGGTGCTTGACCCCAGTAAGCTGGAATCAAAATTTAACATAGAAATTGCGCAGGACAGAATTAAGGAAAAACAGATACAAAAGGATTTAGAAAAAACCCATATCCAGAAAAACAGGTAAGGCGTGGGTCTGTTGAAAAAATTGGAGGAAAGTGACTTTTGGCAAAATGGAAAGGCAAAGCAATTGGCGCAGGTTTAGGATTTCTCTTCGGTGGTCCTTTTGGGGCAATCCTTGGCACAATGACAGGAGATTTTTTTGATAAGTCTCTGAAACAGATACCCACAAGAAGGCCCGCAGGCAATCAAGAAAGATCCTTAAATTTTATAACACACTTAGTTGGAATACTTGTATCAATCGCCAAAGCAGATGGACACGTAAGCACACAGGAAATTAATGTAATAGAGAGGGCGTTTGTAAGTTTTGGTTTTAAGGGAGAAGACTTAAGTTTTATCAGAAGTTTAATTAACCAGACATCCATAGTAGATTTAGATTTACGGGCAGTGTGCTACGAATTCAAACAGTATTCCAGCTATGAAGAGAGGCTCTCTTTATTGCGGATCGTCTATCTGGTTGCGTTTGCCGATAAGGAGCTGCATCCAAATGAAGAACGGATGATAAATGATATTATCGGACTTGTAGAGATCGATGTAGACGATGCATTCGAGATAAGAGCAGAATTTTGCAGCGATAGCGATAAGCACTATCAAATCTTAAACATTACCAGAAGCAGTTCTATTGAAAATATTAAAAAATCGTACAGGCATCTCTCTAAACAGTATCATCCGGATAGAGTCTCTCACCTGGGAGAAGAGTTTTCCAAGCTTGCCACGGATAAGTTCCAGGTAATTAACAATGCCTACGAAGAGATAAAAAAAGAAAAAGGATTTTAATACAGAGGAGAAATTAATGTTAAAAAAAACAACTCTTATTTTGGCGCTTTTTACCACAATAAGTCTGGCGGGCAAAACCGCCTATAGCGTATCTCTTAATTTAACACCTGGCCAAGTAAACGAAGCAATCGAATATGCAAAGAAGAACAAACGGTTAAGCCCTACAAACTTTGCAAAACCATGGGTTACCAATCTTGGTGAAAAAAGTGGCTGGGCTACGCTGTGGACACCTTATCATAATGTCGCTTTTAAAGCAAAGAAAGCAGCTGTTGAAAAACGCGAATTGTCAAAAGGAGAGATATTAAGAGCATTACACTTTAAAGAGAGCCTGACTTTTGTTGTATCCATTTTTGGCAACTATATGGAATTTGCCAAGGGCTACAATGCCATTCTTTATTGCGAAGATAAGCCAGTATATCCGATGTATACATTTTTTCCGGATTATGCAGAGCCCAGCAGCTTTTATCCGGAAGAACCCGCATATGTAGCAGGATGTGTATACAAGTTCCCGGTTGATAATATAAACCAGAACTCAACTTTGAAATTGTTAATTTCATCTCCAGAAGGAGATGAATTAGAGTTTCCTTTTGATCTGGTAAATATAAAATAACGTGTAAAAATGGTTTTTCACTTAGGAATGAATGGCGATTAAGAATACCAGGTTATTCTTTCCGCCTATGAGGAGTGCTCTTACGCTTCGTACCTTTTAATATCAAAGTCTACCATCATTCTTATTAATTCTTCAAATTTGATCTTTGGTTCCCATTTTAGTTTCTCTCTCGCCCTACTCGAGTCTCCCAGAAGCAAATCCACTTCTGCGGGTCTGACAAACTTAGGGTCAATAACAACATAATCCTTCCATTCTAAACCCACGTGTGTAAAGGCCGTTTCCACTAACTCTTCTATAGAATGTGTCTCTCCTGTTGATATAACAAAGTCTTCCGGGCTGTCCTGCTGAAGCATTAACCACATCGCCTCTACAAAATCTCCTGCAAACCCCCAGTCACGCTTTGCATCAAGGTTGCCCATTCTCAATTCCTTTGACAAGCCCAGCTTAATTTTGGCAACAGCATTCGTCACTTTTTTTGTAACAAACTCCAAGCCTCTCCTTGGGGATTCGTGATTAAAAAGAATTCCGGAACAACAAAACATATCGTAACTCTCTCTATAGTTTACCGTGATCCAATGTGCATATAACTTCGCAATTCCATAAGGACTTCTTGGATAAAATCGTGTTTGTTCATTCTGTGGTGATTCCACAACCTTGCCAAACATCTCGCTGGAAGACGCCTGATAGAAACGAATATTTTTGTCCACCAGCCTTGTCGCCTCTAATAATCTGGTAGCTCCTAATGCCGTGAATTCGCCGGTTAAAACCGGCTGGTTCCATGAAGTGGGAACAAACGATTGTGCTCCCAGGTTATAGACTTCATCCGGTTTGCACCCTTCTATCGCCTCTATTAAAGAGTTTTGATCAAGCAGGTCTCCCTGGACAAGCGTCATATCGTCCTGGATATGTTCAATTCTTTCAAAGTTACTTGAACTGCTTCTGCGAACGAGACCATGTACCTCGTAGCCTTTTTTCAGCAGAAGCTCTGCCAGATAGGAACCGTCCTGACCGGTAACACCAGTTATTAAAGCCGTTTTCATTTTTTACCAATATTATTATAAAAAACCGTTTTCAGGCACGAATACAGCTGGGCCTTTGTCGAGTATATTAAGTCTACTACCTGTTGCTGTCAATTATATTATATATTATATTTCTATAACTCATTAAGAATCGCATGACAGAAATCTGTGAGAGATTCGTCTCTAGCCCCCATAACCAGTACGCTGTCATGAGGAATTGCTCTCTGCTTAATCTCTGCGACAATGTCCTCTCTCTCTGGAACAAAAATCGCATTTACATCTCTGTTTTTTAGATCCTTAATAATATCATTTGAAGATATTCTTTTCTCTGCCGTTCCACCCGCGTAATATATTTCAGGCATTAACAGGGTATCGGTCGGTAACAACTTCTCGGTAAAAGCAGCTATCAATTCATCTCTCATAAATTCTGTTGGGCCAAAACCGTGCGGCTGAAACACGACTATTAGTCTCTCGCAGCTTAACCTCACGGTATCAATTGCCGCCTGAACTTTCTTCGGGTTATGTGCATAATCATCTATCACCTTTATTCCATTTACCTCGCCAACAACTTCCATTCGTCTTTTGGTGCCCTCAAATGTTTTCAGTGCGCTCTTTATCTCCATATCCGAGACACCTTCTGCCCGTGCTACTGCTATCGCGGCGAGTGCATTATAAACATTATAGAGACCCGGAATATTTATCTCGAAATCAGTATCCTTTACCTTAAATCTTGAGCTAAAAGAGTCACAGGAAATCAGAGAAGCACAGACGTCTGAAGTGCTGCTTTCTCCGAACGTGATAATTTTTGCAGAACTACCATCCGTTTTTATAAAACCAGAGCAACTTTCGTTAATTATAACGGTGCCTGATGTGTTTTCGGCAAACTGACTGAATAGTTCTCTAAGCTCTTCTACCGTCTTGTGATCTCTGGATATGTTTGTTATAACGGACACCCTTGGTCTGTACTTAATCAGACTACCATCACTCTCATCCGCCTCAATTACGATGGTTTCTGAATGACCGGGCTTTGAGTTACCTAATAACTTGTCTGTGATAAAGTTTTTTGCATACCCCCCGCCCACAACGGTTGGGTCGTGACCGGCCTTATCAAGTATCCAGGATGTCATTGCGCATACAGTCGTCTTGCCATTGCTTCCACCTATTGCAATTCCGTGTTTTTTATTATTGAAAAGGCTGCCAAGCAGGTCAGATCTTTTGATAATTTGAATGTCCTGCTGCGTCGCAATTTTCAGATCAGGATTATCTTCTTCTACCGCACTGGAAATAACAAGAAAATCAGTATCCTTATCAACGCCTGTTCCATCCTGTGGAGAAAGTCTGATACCCTGAGA
>CAXMPV010000157.1:0-4697 GCA_964195175.1 uncultured Thermodesulfobacteriota bacterium
CCATTTCCTTCTCCTAACGATTAAACTCAGCTGGCAGGCAACACAGAGCATAGCGAAGCGGCGTGTGACTGGTCAGCTGCAGTGCCTTGTTATGTTTTGTCAAACTCACTCTGGTGTTGTCTCTAGCGGTTGTTCAAGTTGAAGTGAATCAATATGTTCTTTAAATTCAACTAAATTCAATTTTGGAGAAGACCTTATTTTATCTTCTCTATGATGCTCATCTTTTTGCCCTGGCTCAACTTGCTGAAAGGTCCTTGGGTTTGCGTTAGGAAACAATCCGATATCGACCATATAAGCTGAATAACGAGTGCCGTCGCTATTTGATGCACTGATATTAGAGTTAACTAAATGTAAAAATCGCATATCAACTAGTTCTTTTATGGCTTGATTAATTTGCGGGTAATCCTGTATATCAGTATTCGAAACTAAAAATGCATTCCATTTTTTGTTATCTATGATGCTAGGTCTAATGAATTTTAAATAATTTTGAAGAATACCTAACAATAAAAGAAGTCACTTGTATGGTATATTCGAAGCAAAAAAACTGTTAGTAATGACTGGCTATCAGACCACATTTTCTGTGGTCATCCCAACAATATATCACGTTGTATTAATGCTGTTAAAGACAAAAAGAATAAAATGCTTAACCGATTAGTTAAGGGTTTGCTTAAATGCGAGGACTGACCCTTTTTCTAGAAGTTGATGGATTGTAGTACAAAGCCCCTGAGTTTGAGACCAACAAAAAAAGGGGTTGTCTCTTTATTTTAAGACAACCTCTTTCTTACAAGTTCAGATATGTTATTAACCGCACTTTGAAGAGCCACAGTCTGTACAGAGCAGGCAACCCTCCTGGTAAATCATATTGGAAGAGCTGCATTCATTACATTTCTGGCCCGTCTTGGCCTTTGTGCCATTTACGATATATTTCTTTAACGCCCGTGCAACACCTGCTGTCCAGTTATTAATGGTAGCATTATCCAGATGCAGTGAAGAGACCAGATGGGCCGCATCAATTACTGTCATCCCGTGCCTTAGCACTCCGGAAATCAGTTTTGCGTAATTCCAGAATTCACTGTTAAACTGATGAGACAGCCCTCCCATTGTTACTTTATAACCATATTTATCAATGTACTGGAAATCGTATCTTTTTTCTCCGGATTCCAGTTTATGCCTGATGATTTTTCCTTTTGAAACATTTTTCGGTATGGGGAAAGTATCATCCTCTTTGAGACCTGTAAATATTTCGTATGGTTTGCCCTCAATCAAACCGACAAAAGCGATCCAATACTCATCATTATTTTTGAATCTCAATATATCTGCATCAAGTTCTTTCGGCCTTCTTGTAGGGAATTTTATCTTTTCGTCTACCTTATTATCCGTAGCAAGTAATACTCCCGTTCGAGATCCGTCTCGATAAACGGTAACGCCCTTGCAGCCACTTTCCCATGCCTTTATATACAGATCTCCAACAAGCTCTTCCGTTGCTTCCGTCGGCAAATTTATTGTTACGCTGATAGAGTGATCTACCCATTTCTGTATTTCTCCCTGCATTTTGACTTTCTGCATCCAGTCTATATCTTTCGAGGTAGCCTTGTAATAAGGGGAGCGTTTGATCAGTTCTTTGAGCTCTTTTTCATCAAAGTTTTTAATCTCCTCCGGATCCATGCCATTTACCTTTAGCCAAGTAATGAAATTTTTGTGAAATACATTATACTCCTCCCAACTGTCGCCAATCTCATCAACAAAAGTGACTTTTACCTCTTTATCATTTGGGTTTACTTTCCTGCGACGCTTATAGATAGGCAGGAAGACTGGTTCAATACCTGATGTGGTTTGAGTCATCAGACTGGTGGTGCCTGTAGGAGCAATAGTAAGCAGAGATATGTTTCTTCTTCCGTGCTTCTTCATATCTTCAATTAATTTCGGATCCTCTTTCGCCAATCTATTGATGAAAGGGTGGTCCTTCTCTTTCTTGATATCAAATACAGGAAAAGGGCCCCTCTCTTTCGCCATTTCCACAGAGGAGCGATACGCTTCGAGGGCAATTGTTTTATGCACTTCCACTGAAAAATCAATGGCATTTTCGTTTCCATATCTTAATCCAAGCGCTGCCAGCATATCTCCTTTAGCAGTAATTCCCACGCCTGTTCTTCTTCCTTCAACAGCTTTACGTTTAATATTCTCCCACAAACTTATTTCAACCTGCTTGATCTCTCTGTCTTCAGGGTCTGAAACAATTTTGTCAATAATAGCATCAACCTTTTCCAGTTCCAGATCAATGATATCATCCATGATCCGTTGGGCTAATCCAATATGCTTCCTGAATTTTTCCCAATTAAATTTAGCCTTGTCTGTAAACGGATCTTCAACGTAACTGTAAAGGTTAATGGCAAGCAATCTACAACTATCATAGGGACACAGCGGAATCTCACCACATGGATTTGTACATACGGTATTGAACCCAACATCTGCATAACTGTCCGCTACTGATTCTTTAATAATGGTATCCCAGAATAGCATTCCCGGTTCAGCCGATTTCCAAGCATTATGTACAATTTTTGCCCATAGCTGTCTGGCGTTTATTTCCTGTGAGTAAGATGGATCTTCAGCCTTCACAGGGTATTGCTGTTTGTACATTGTACCATCCACAACTGCATTCATGAATTCATCATCAATCCTTACTGAGATATTTGCTCCGGTAACCTTTCCCGTTCCCAGTTTTGCATCAATGAATCGTTCTGCGTCGGGATGCTTTATGGAGATACTGAGCATGAGTGCGCCCCTACGGCCATCCTTGGCTACCTCGCGTGTTGAATTTGAATAACGCTCCATAAAAGGAACGACACCTGTTGAAGTAAGTGCGCTGTTTAACACCTGGCTTCCAGTAGGACGGATATGAGACAGGTCGTGCCCAACCCCTCCGCGACGCTTCATTAACTGAACCTGCTCCTGGTCAATCTTCATAATACCGCCATAAGAGTCAGAATGGCCTTTGTGTCCGATAACAAAGCAATTGGAAAGACTCGCGATCTGGAAGTTATTCCCAATACCGGTCATTGGTGAGCCTTGAGGAACGATGTATTTGAAGTCTTTTATTAACTCATAAAGATCATCAAAGGAGAGTGGATTGGAATACTGCTTTTCAACTCTGCTTAACTCACTGGCCAGACGTTTATGCATGTCATCCGGAGTTAACTCAAATATATTTCCAAATGAGTCCTTTAATGCATATTTATTAACCCAAACCCTGGCAGCTAATGCATCGCCTTTAAAATATTCCAACGAAGCCTCTAACGCCTCTTCAAATGAAAATATCTTCTTCTCGCTCTTTGATTCTTGTTTTTGGTCTGTCATTGCTTCGGTTGATGGGTTTTTGTCTGCAAAAGAGAGATTTATTTGCTGTGCTGTCTTTTCTGTCATGCAAGTCCTAGTTTAAAAGAGTTCTGTCTGATCCAATAATTCGTCTACGGGAAATATAACAACAATTTAGTAATTGGATTTACTTGTAGCAAAGTGTGCTTAGCAACTTTAATAAAACAAGATTGATACAGTCTTATATATTTGATTATCTGTATTAAGCTATATGCCTTACACCAAAAGGTGTCTGCCCTTATGAATTGTGAAATTCGATTCTGATATGGCTGACAATTATTGCCATTAAATCAAAAATTAATAGTAATTACAAGAATTGTATTAAATTATTTTTTTCAATCAAATTGATATTGTGAAAGCACTCTGCAATATCATTAAGTCAACATGTTGCTCTTAGACACGGTAGCAGGCACAATATATAGCACTCGATCTTACCTATTGTATTGTAGGGATAAAGGTTACGAGATTGCAGAAACGAAAAGCAGAGGAACACTATTTAGAAATTGGCATGCAATTTGCGAAATGAAAGGGTCGGTTCTCGTCGCGCCAAGGAAGCTTGGCACATCTTGAAAAGGGGTCACCCATTAGTAGGCCCCTTCCTTGACCTTACTCTCGCCAATGTTCGGGTTCATTTAGCGTGATCAGTCAAATCGGGTCGGACCAAGCTAACTTATTGAGTTGATTATGCTTCCCTCCCAATAGTACATGCTTTCAAGACTTAGAAGATCGTTTTCAGTGTGTAAATGAGCATTGTAAGGAGCAATTGGCTCCTTAAGTTCAAACACATCATTGTTCTCAACCACTTTGCGGCCTCGCGCTTTTAAACCTAACGTAACCTTCGTATCTTCTACAAACTGGCTACTCCCCACTGCAATACTTTCTGTCCAACAAGGCTCTCTACTACTACCACTGTCATTAATGGAGTCTTCAACCCATTGTCTATATTCAGACCTCAGTTGTTCTTTATTAATCAACCCACATAATCCCATTAATCCTTTCGTATCGATCAAGGAATATCTATCTGGTGGGTTTTGTATCTCACTATAACCATTCATTGTCCATTCAGATGGATGCTTAACAATGCCTGCCCTTACCATATTCTAAAGGTCTTCTTCTTTTACAACAACAACTTAGCTTGGTCCGACCCTAACGATCAAGAATGCCCTTTCGTAATTTCAATGCGCTTCCTTATAGCAACTAACACCAAGTTAAGCAGCAAATAATAATTGTAATTATTTTATTATCAAGCTATTGCGTCAGTTTAAACATTATATTGAAAAAGACAAATACAGATAGAGGTTTTTGCGCGTAAACCGGTAAGGATT
>CAXMPV010000158.1:0-4101 GCA_964195175.1 uncultured Thermodesulfobacteriota bacterium
TTTGTTTTTTTAATTTTTTGTTCGTTTTAATAGATGCCGTTAATTCAGATTTAAGTGCATTAATCTGTTCCATGTATTTACTACGTTCAGATTCCAATGCTCTCTGATGTTCCCAAACCAGTGCTTCCTGAATTTCCTTAAGAAGTTCTATTTCTTCTTCCTGTCGTGCCATATTTTCAAATATTTGGTCATTGCTACTTTTTTCTTGTAGATATTTTGTTTCCCAATCACCCATTTGGTGAGCGGACAAGCTTTCCTCAAGATATTCCAGTTTTGTGGTGCTTTTTGCCAAAGCCTTTTCTAATGACAAATTAGTCTCTAGAGTTTCACTGTATTTATTCAGTAGATCTTGTTCGTGTGAGCTTTGTTGATGTAGTTGCTGCTGTAATTGTCGCTCTAATGTTCCAATTCTATCTTGGTAGGAGAGTGCATTTTGATCTGTAAGTTGCTTATTGTGAGTCCAGAACCAGATCCACATACCACTGATGAGAATAGACACGATAATCGTAGTTATGGCTGCTATGCGTAATTGATTTTTTGATTGCGTATCGCCCATGTAGGGGATTTTGGACAATGGTCGACTTCAGGTCAATGTTTATACACGCAAGGGAAACAAATATTTTTAGTTCATTGGTGAAAAGGACGAAAGCTTATTCAATAAATAGTCATTTCCTGAGTAATGAATTCTTCAAGCTGTGAAGATCCATCTCCTTCGAAATTGATAAATTTTAAACCATAAGCTACATCTTTATCATCCAGTAAAGTATTGGAATAATAAATTTTACACAGGGCATTTATTCTCATATCCATTTCATATAATTTTAGGCAAAAAGTAATATCCATGAGTGGTGCATTTGCTTCAGTAAATTCTTCATTTTCGGGATTTATTTTCATTAAGGAATCACTGTCAGCACGAATCTGGAGACCGTCAGGTGAAATATCATGAATTCTGGCCTCAAGTTGGTGTAATTTATAGAGTATGTTCACTGGAGAATCGAGTATTATCCTTGGATAATCTCGTTTTTCTTCATGATGTTCGTGTAATTTTGACCTGTCCATTTCTTATACCTCTATTATGTGTTGATACTTCTGTTCAGTTTATAAACCTGGTGATGTTTATTTCAAGGAATTGGTTCACATGTTAGATACAATTGGTAGGCATCTGTGATGCAGATCACAACAATTCAGGGAGATATATCAGTGATAGAAGTAACCGGCATTGCAACTATTATGTGATTCTTTGTCTATACTCATTGAAGAGACAATTTAATTGTTAGGATATGGCTTGTAATTATGGATACCAGAAACACAATAATTTCATTTTTTATCCTGTCATTGGCATGCCTTGGGAATCAAAATAGCCTGGCGGGAACTGTCTATCAATGGACAGATGAAGCAGGTAATGTCAATTATAGTGATGTTCCACCTCATGAGTCAGTCGCAACTAAAGAACATGAAATCAGTTTTGACTCATATGATGATAAGAACATTGACTTAGAACAGTATTCAATCATTAATCAGGTTGAGAAAATGGCAGAATGGCGCAGACAGCTGAAGGAAGAACGCCTTGCAGAAAAAATGCTACATCTTGAAGAGAAACGATTGGCCTATGAAATCGAGCAGCAGGAAATAAACAATCGAAATGAGGCTATCGCTGCCGGGGAATATGGTTCTAGAAGCTACTATTACGTCCCACATCAGTCGCTGCATCACCGAGGACATAGAATCATTAAACATCCAGGTCAGATTCATCAACAACCTATAGGTACCCCCTCACGCAGAAACAGGAACATTATCCCAAGGAAATACGGTCCAGTTCATTTTTAAAATAATAAATATTTCTCCACATACAAGCTGATGATCTTGATCCATTATCGTCACTATATTTCCAGTTGATTTATTAGATTATTGGTGTACTAATGTAGCGAATATAATCGTCAATTCGCACAGGAAATAAGAATGTGAACGATCAGTCTCACTCCGCAGAATTACAGCACGGCTATGAATTACACTGGTATCGAGTTGAGAGTGTACTTGGTCAGGGTGCCTTTGGAATTACCTACCTTGCGCATGATGTAAATCTCGATCGTCAGGTTGCTATCAAGGAGTATTTGCCAGATCAGTTTTCTGTTCGCAACAGTGATTTGACTGTCCGACCGACAACCGATGCACACAAAGAAGATTTTGAATGGGGTCTGAAGCGCTTCATTAGTGAAGCAAAAATTCTTACTAAATTTGAACATCCCAATCTTGTTCGGGTTTTCAACGTGTTTGAAATGAATGGCACAGCCTATATGGTCATGAATTATGAAGTAGGTAAAAGTCTGCAGCAAATATTAAAAAATAGAAAAACCCTGAACGAAACAGAAATCATAAAAATTCTTATCCCACTGTTAAGTGGTCTTGAAGTTATGCATGAAAAAGGATTTGTACACAGGGACATCAAACCAGGAAATATCTTTATACGTCGTGATGGCAGCCCTGTGTTACTGGATTTTGGTTCAGCTCGTCAAACGCGCGCTGAGCGTGGAAAAGAAATGAGTGAAGAACAAAAGACAGTGACGACACTGGTTTCACCTGGTTATGCACCAATTGAACAGTATGGCAGCAACAGTCGTCGGCAGGGGCCATGGACTGATATATACGGCCTGGGTGCGACCTTATACAAGTCAGTTACTGGGAAAATGCCGCTGGCTGCTGTTGACCGAAGCGAAACGATAATACATGACAAGAAAGATTGTTATTTACCTTTATCCAATATTGCGAAAGATCTTTACACAGAACAATTTCTCACGGCGATTGATCACGCCATGGCATTTAAAGCTGATGAACGTCCACAGAGCGTTGTCGATTGGCGTGCTGAATTTGATATTAAGGAAGACGATATTCCGACAATGACTGTAGCTGATGCCCAGCCTATTTCTAGTGAGACAGCCACGATTAAACTGGATCAATCTCCAGATGCTGTTACGGCCAAGATTGATAGCGAAGTAGCCAGTACGACGGATGAAGAAACAATAAAAAATGATCCAACTGAGAAAATTGTTGTTTCTAAACCTGTCTTTCTTCAAGCTAAGTGGTTGGTAACTACTGCAATTATTGCTGTTTTCGTTGCGTTCGGAATTATCACATTGTCAGGTGAAAAAGAATCCCGGGTGGAAAAAGAAGATGAAGTTACACCTATTGTTCAAGCATTACCTGAATCTGGACTACCAATAGTTGAAGAAATACCTGAACCGGAAGAATCAGCCGCACTGACTTTAGAAGAACAAACAAAAATAGAAGAACAAACAAAGATAGAAGAATTTCTAACACTTGCCGATGAAGATATTGCTGCGCTTCGCCTTACCAGCCCAAATAACAATAATGCCTTAAATAAATATCTATCGATATTAATGATAGATGAAAAAAATACGCAAGCGATCGAAGGGATTCAGTCGATTTCAGATAAATATATTTCTCTTGCCTATGGTGCCATGCAATCCAATAATCTGGCAAAGGCTGATACGTACATAGAGAAGGCAAAAACCATTTATTCTGAATCAGAGAAAGTTGAGCCAGCGCGTATCGCGTTACAAGAAAAATATGCAGAACAGAAAACTAGCGATACCAGACAAGCCACTGAAAAATCATCAGAAGAAACACAACAGGCAGCCAACGAAGAACAAGAAGAGTCCGGAGGAGTTTGGGACAGTATTAAAAAGTGGAACGAGGAAAACCAGAATGTTAAAAAAGAAGAATCAGCTATTGATAGCAATATTAGAAAGCACTTTTGATAATTAGAAAATCTTTTAATCCAGTTTATATATTTTCTTGATCAGAGGCTGGTCTTGTCCCGGTTTTGTGTTGGGTATTGTTTGCCTGTGGCCAAAAGGTTTCCATGCAGGGGCAATCACGTTTGGCATGGATGAACGGGCCAATAGATGTGCTGGCGCAATAGTTAGTTCCCCGTAACGTTTGTTAATCAAATCTTTTGCCATATTCAATTGATAACGTTTACTTGAGTCTTCATCAAACAGATCGATTTGCCCTTTACTTGGATGCGGATCTAAAGCTGTTACCTGAACCTGAAAAATCCCCTGGCCTTGCCAGTTGTTAGAT
>CAXMPV010000158.1:4111-4431 GCA_964195175.1 uncultured Thermodesulfobacteriota bacterium
ACAAAGTTTAATAATTGGTTTGGCATCATTTGTAGGACAAGTCGTTTTTAATTTATCTCCCAGCCAGCCATCTACACAACGTAGTCCGACAAGATATTTTTGTGCCCTCATAGAATGTTGCCGTAATCGTGCCGCAATTTTTTCTGCCATATGAATAAGATACATATAGAGCGTGTCACGATCTCTGGTGTCGGGTGGGACGACTTTGCCGTGGCCCATTGATTTAGGCGCGCTGATATTAGTGTGTATTGGATCTGGATCCTTGCCCTGACACATATACCAGATCCGTTTACCCGGATTACCAAAACGTCGGCCTAAAA
>CAXMPV010000159.1:0-4122 GCA_964195175.1 uncultured Thermodesulfobacteriota bacterium
GGTGCCTTTCCAGGAGCGTTTTTTCACCGACTTTAATTAGGCATTTGGGTATTATGTCTGTAACTGCTGACATCCTCTTCCCAACCCCTGCAGCTAACATTATAACTTTCATTGTAGTGTTCCCTTAATTATTCAGATAGTACTTCCTGTAAATTCACAATTAATGCTTCAAGGTCATCCATGGATAATTCTCCCATGTTCGCAATCCTGAAGATTGTTTTGTTTAATTCCCCCTGACCGGCGTATATGATGAAGCCTCTCTCCTTTAAACTGTCATGCAGATAAGCATAAGACATATTTTTGGGTAGATACAATGCAGTGATTGTATTGGAGAGGAGCTCTTCAGGTAAGAGTAACTCCAGGTCAAGCCTCTTGAATTCTTTTCTTAAATATGTTGACGCCTTTTTGTATCGGTTAAGTCTGCCCTGTACACCTTCTTCCAGTAATTCGTCCAGCGCTTCTTCAAATGCGTAGAAAGTGTGTACCGAGGGTGTAAACGGGCATTCACCCTTTTGCTCTTGTTCATCCAGTTGGGAGATAACGTTCAAATAAAGAGAACGTGGAGGTATATTTCTCAATCTCTTTACTTCATCCTGTTTCAATAGGATAAATGACAATCCCGGTAGCCCCTGAATGCATTTATTGGCAGTGCAGATACATATATCCACATTGTTAGTTGTCAGATCTATCTCTTCGCCACCAAGGCCACTGACAGAATCCAGGAAGAAGGTCCTACCATGCTTTTTAATAATAGCTCCAACTTCGTGGATTGGATTTATTAAGCCGGTAGTGGTCTCATGGTGTACCATTGCGACTACCTCAATATCAGGGTCTTTTGAAATGGTGTCTTCAATCTCTTTTATGTCGGGTATCTCACGCCAGTCGTATTTGAGTTCAACTTTGTTGAGTCTATATGCGGATGCAATACGTGATATTCTTTCTCCATAAACACCATTGTTTATGATTAAAATCTTTTTGCCTTCACTTACTGAAGAGCAGATACCAGCTTCCAGAGAAGCAGTACCGGAACCGGTAATGATGACAGTCGTGTAATCTCCATTTGGCGCAAAGGCCTGTAGGATTTTTTTGCGTGTATTGGCTAGTATTGTGGAGAATTCACTCTCACGGTGGCACATATCACCTTTCAGAAGCGAGTTTCTAACTCTCTCTGAAGTACACACCGGTCCGGGGTTTAGCAAAATCATTTTTTTCAAATTAGTTGTTTCCTCTTGATTATTATATTTTCAGCGTTTTTGGTGGGAAGTGCCCACCCTGCTATTGATTTATAGCTGACATAAATCTCTCTTTGATTTGTTCCGGGCTGTGGGTTACCCTGCCAATTTCTATCTGTTCTGCGGTATCAACTATTTTTACCAGAAGGAATGAGGGACCTTCATTTTTCAATGTATGTGTCATCTCTCTTCTCAAATTCTCTTTTGTTGTCACTTTTTCTACATAAACATATCTGGCTGACTTTTCAATTACGTTAGAGATAGTTGGCTGATTTCCTGTTGACGCGTAAACTTCATTATCCAGTACGATATGCAGAAGATTTCCGGGTTGGAGAGAGCCAATCATTGGAAGAGATCCAAGATTCATCAGCAGATTTCCATCACCTTCCAGGATTATTACCTTTTTAGAAGGCTTATTCAATGCAACACCCAAGCCTATCGATGAGGCCATTCCCATAGATCCAATCATGTAAAAGTTTTCAGTCCTGTCTCTTATTGTGAAGGTCTCTCTGCTTATCAAGCCGTTCGCGCAGATAACCAGCTGATCATCCAGTAGCTCTGTTATTGTCGTTATTGCTTCTCTGTAATTCATTCAATTATTCCTTTTTTTAAGAAAAGGACCAAGGGCTCTCTGTTTTCGGTGACCAGCTTATACGACATATTTATGAGGGCTTTAATATTGTCATGGTTAAAGTTGTGGTGTGGGATGCCAACCGTATCGAGGAGTTTATCACATGTCCTGCCCATCACCAGATGCTCAGGTGCGTCCTTGCCTTCAAACCCTCGCCACGTAACAATTAATAGACAGGGGATCTTGTAAATAAGGTTCAAGGACGTAAGTGAATTTAAACATTGGCCAAGTCCGGAGTTTTGCATTAAGACTACGGGTATCTTCCCTGCCATAAATGCTCCACTTGCAACTCCGACTGCAGCATCTTCCCTTACCGCAGGGATATAGGTAACGTCAGACCTGTCCGTAAGATTTGTAATCAAATTACCAATAATGGTGCAGGGGACGCCAGTGAAGAAATCGTAACCGCTGTCAATTAATACCTGCGCAAAATCTTTAGATTTAAGCATTTATGTAATTAAGTAATTTTATATATTAAAAATATTACACTAGAGCATATACGATACGGGCATATGTGTCAATATGCAGAATTTTAAATCCTGGAAAATTTACAATATAGTTTTTTTCATATAACTACACGTGGAGCTATATGAATATTCTTTACTATAGTCCAAAAAACAGGTTTACAATGCTTTTGCAATAAGCTATAAAAATTGACCACCTTATCCATAAAATACGGAGTGTATCATGCATGCATGACGAATATAATGTCATTCAATTAAGTCGTAGCGGAAACCTTCGGGTTTCCATTGTCGTGTCTAAGTGTATAATGGAAGGCTAAAGCCGTTCCGCTACAATTTGCAAGTATACACTAAAGACGTTGCTGGCAGGCAGGGGGGGGCAGTGTGCTCCAAAAAAATAAAAGATATGAAGAAGGATACTGGAAAACTAAAATCACTTTTCTTAAATGATGAAAATATATGTATGGCCACTGACCTCTATCAGTTAACCATGGTTGCCGGTTATTTTGAACGTGGGATGAATTATAAATCAACTTTTGAACTGTTTGTCAGACGCGTACCTGTAAGACGTTCGTATCTCATTGCTGCCGGTCTGGAACAGGCTATCTATTACCTCAGGAAGCTGAGATTTACGGCTGAGTATTTGAAATACCTGAAGAACCTTCCTGTTTTCAAAAATGTGAGCAGAGGGTTTTTTGATTATCTTAGGGATTTCCGTTTCAGTGGAGATGTCTATGCCGTCCCGGAAGGTACTGTTGTCTTTGCGAATGAACCCATTATAAGGATAACTGCCTCAATGATTGAGGCACAGATCATTGAGACATATCTTCTCTCAATGATAAATTATCAGACACTTATCGCCTCCAAGGCTTCAAGGGTTGTATATGCCGCTGATGGCAGGGAGGTAATTGATTTCGGGACAAGGCGTGCGCACGGTCCGCAGGCAGGGGTGCTTGCGGCGAGGGCATGTTTTATCGGTGGCTGCGTAGGAACATCCAATGTTCTTGCGGCCTGCGAGTTGGGGATACCTCCCATCGGTACAATCGCTCATTCATGGGTTATGGCTTACGATGACGAATATGAATCGTTTCAAGATTTTAATAAGGTTTTTCCTGATAACACGATTCTGTTAATTGATACCTATGATACGATCAAGGGGGCGAAATTGGCTGCAAAGATCGGTAAAAAGTTAAAAGGAGTCAGGTTGGACAGTGGTAACATTACGATTTTAAGTAAAAGAGTAAGGAAGATTCTGGATGATGCCGGTCTTGAACAGGTAAAGATTACGGCAAGCGGTGATCTGAATGAGTATAAGATCTCCCAAATGCTTGCTAAAGGAGCGCGTATTGATTCCTTTGGTGTCGGCACGGAAATGGTTACCTCAAAAGACGTACCTGCTCTTGGAGGTGTCTATAAACTGGTTGAGCAGGAGAAGTATGGTGGCTTGATGCCGAAAATGAAGTTTAGTAAAGACAAGGCTACTTGTCCGTCAAAAAAGCAGGTTTACCGCTTTTTTAATAAAAAAGAATTGTTTAAAAAAGACATAATTGGCCTGGTAGATGAAGAGCTTGATGCGAGTGAACTCTTGTTGCCGGTTATGAAAAAAGGTAAGCTTGCATGTAAGATACCAACCGTTCAACAAATACAGAAAACAGCAACAAAAAATATCTCTCAATTGCCGGAAAAGTTTAAGGAATTGGATAATAAAACTGAATATCCGGTTACGATTAGTAAAAGCTTAGAGCAGGTTCGGGACAAGACGATTAAGGACAAGAGAACAAAGTCAGGCCGCAATTGC
>CAXMPV010000159.1:4132-4413 GCA_964195175.1 uncultured Thermodesulfobacteriota bacterium
TGATTAGGCGGAGGACGGCATTTAAAAATATGGTTTAATCCACGACACCATGGTAAAATCTACCTCGGTTGATCGATTATGAATAATTCAGTCCATACAATTCCGTTTGTAAATTTGATGTTGGCTTTCATCCCGGCCATTGCCGTTGTTGGAGTCCTCTGGAAATGGGGGCTTGGTTACGGAAACTCGCTTTACGCCATCTTCCGGATGCTCATTCAGCTGCTGATGATTGGGTATTTTTTGATTTTTATTTTCAAATCGGATAGTTATCTGATCGTAGT
>CAXMPV010000160.1:0-4411 GCA_964195175.1 uncultured Thermodesulfobacteriota bacterium
CTGTCTCTTTAGTTGTTTCCTTCAACTTACTTAACGGACCCTCATCAAATATATTACCCTTCATTTGCGTAGAAGATCTTGCCTGCTCACGCTGTTTTTCCATTTCTCTCTCAAAACCCTCTTTATCAACGGTCAGGTTGTTTTCTGTTACGGTCGACGCTGTTATTTCAAATGGGAAACCAAAAGTGTCATACAGTTGAAAAGCATCCTGGCCAGATAATCTCTTTTGTCCACTTTCGCGAAGGCCATCCATTAGCTCGTCCAGCCTCTTGCTACCCATAAACAGGGTTTCATGGAACCTCTCCTCCTCGTTCTTTATGATTCTTGCAATGTTTTCCCGACGTTGCTTTATCTCAGGATAAGCGTCATGCATTACATCAGCAATAACGGGAACAAGTTTGTAGAGAAAGCACTCCTCTTTTCCCAATTTTAGTCCATCACGAACAGCCCTTCTTAAGAGCCTTCTCTCTACATAACCTCTTCCTTCATTACCTGGTAGAACGCCATCCGAGATACAAAATATTATTGCCCTTATGTGATCTGCTATTCGATTCATCATCTTGCCGTTTTCTGTCTGGCTATCGTATTCGACTCCAACAAGTTCAGAAATATTTTCAATTATTGGTTTAAATATATCTATCTCGAAGTTTGTACTGACACCCTGAATAACACTAGCCATTCTTTCCAGGCCCATTCCCGTATCGACATTCTTATTTGGCAGAGGGTTAAGCACCCCCCCGTCTCTTCTGTCAAACTGCGTAAAAACCAGATTCCAAACCTCTACAAAACGTTCACAATCACAATCCGGGGCGCACTCTTTTTTCCTGCATCCAATGTCTTCTCCTCGATCGTAAAAAATTTCTGAGCATGGGCCGCAAGGTCCGTTTGGACCTTCTGAAGGAGCGCTTGCCGGCCAGTAATTTTCCTTTTCTCCAAACCTGTATATCTTGTCTTTGGGGACACCAATCTTCTCTGACCAGATTTCATAAGATTCTTCGTCATCAAGATAGACACTAACAGACAATCTTTCTTCCGGTAGCTTCACCTCGTTAAGCATAAACTCCCATGCCATCTCGATTGCCTCTAATTTGAAATAATCTCCAAAGGAAAAATTACCCATCATCTCAAAAAAAGTATGATGCGTGGGAGTTTTACCTACATTATCTATATCACCTGTTCGGATGCATTTTTGGCATGTAGTAGCTTTTTTTACATCCAGTGTTCCCTTACCCAGAAACATATCCTTGAACTGGTTCATCCCTGCACCGGTGAATAACAGAGTTGGATCATCTTCAGGGACAAGTGAATCACTTGGCAAAAGAGAATGCCCTTTTTTCTCAAAAAAACTTAAATATTTTCTTCTAATTTCGTTAGTTTTCATAATTATAAGCTGATATTCTACATGCCTTAATAGCGAAATCAAGCCAAATATTATTACAGAAAAACTGTCTCACTGACCCTGTCAGTTACTTCTAAATGCATAGAGTATATTAATTTAGCGTTGACAACATTAAACCACCAGATATAATTTTATCAAAATTTTAATGAAAATAAATTCGAGTATTCATTGCAAATAGAAAGGACATAAACTTGCGTAGCGATACTATTACGTGTGGAATTGAGAGATCACCTGCAAGGGCATTACTCTATGCGACCGGACTGACTAAGGAAAACATGAGTAAGCCGTTTATAGGCATTGCCAGCAGCTTTACGGACTTAATTCCGGGACACACCCACATGAGAAAGCTGGAAAGAGATATAGAGAAAGGTATACATGCGGCAGGAGGGGTCAGCTTCATATTTGGTGTACCCGGTATCTGTGATGGAATTGCCATGGGGCATAAAGGGATGAGTTACTCCCTTTCATCGAGAGAATTAATTGCTGATTTAATAGAAACGGTAACAAATGCACACTGCCTGGACGGACTGATATTATTAACCAATTGCGACAAGATTACTCCGGGAATGCTTATGGGCGCGGCGAGAATAGACGTCCCTGCTATTGCAGTAACAGGTGGGCCCATGATTTCAGGACGCCGCAATATGAAGAAACTCTCTCTGGTTCGTGATACTTTTGAAGCCGTCGGCAGGAAGCAAAAAGGCGAAATCAGTGAGGAAGAGCTTGAATCTCTTGAAAAGGAAGCATGTCCCGGGCCAGGATCATGCCAGGGATTATATACGGCAAACACAATGGCCTGTGTAACGGAAGCGCTGGGAATGTCGTTACCAGGATGCGCTGCATCCCTTGCAATCTCTGCGGAAAAAGAGAGAATAGCCTATAAAAGTGGAGAAAGAGTTGTTGAGCTAGTAAGAAAAGGAATAAGCACGAAAAAAATAATGACTCGTGAGGCGTTTGACAATGCGATATTAATCGATATGACGCTGGGAGGCTCAACAAATACGTGTCTCCACATCCCTGCAATAGCCCACGAAGTCGGCATCGACATAGAACTGGATCGCTTCGATGAAATCAGCAGAAAAGTACCCCAGATAACAAATCTACGGCCAGGCGGTGAGCACTTTATGGAAGACCTTTTCTATGCGGGAGGTATTCCGGCAGCAATGAAGAGGCTTGAAGACGATATTAATGATTGCGCAACCGTCAGCGGTTTCAGTACAAAAGAGATTGCAAAACAGGCAATCGTCTATGATGATGATATTATTCGAACTAAACAGAACGCCTATAATAAGGAAGGTGGTATAGCAGTACTTCGTGGAAATATAGCACCGGATGGCGCCATAATTAAGCAAAGCGCACTATCTAAAGATATGATGGTTTTCAAAGGTTCTGCAAAGGTCTTTGGAAGCGAAGAAGAAGCGATGAAGGCAATTATGGATAATAAAATTTCCAAGGGATCGGTGATGGTTATCAGATATGAAGGCCCTCGTGGCGGTCCCGGGATGAGGGAAATGTTGTCACCCACTGCCGCGCTTGTCGGAATGGGTCTGGATAATTCTGTTGCACTAATAACAGACGGACGTTTTTCAGGCGGAACAAGAGGCCCCTGCATTGGACATGTCTCTCCTGAGGCAATGGTAGGCGGGCCGTTAGCCTTGATAGAAGATGATGATGAGATAGTCATTGACATTCCAAATCGCAAATTATATGCTGTTGTATCGGATTCAGAACTTGATAGCCGTAGGGAGAAATGGACACCTCCTCCGTTGTCTGTTACCAGTGGATGCCTTGTCAGATACGCCAAAAATGTAACATCAGCCGACAAGGGAGCAGTGCTTCAGGACTAGCAGGCAAGATTGGTTTTCTGGCTAAGAAAAAGCTGCAAGTTTCCTTTTAATCATATTACCCGGTAGTGTAATGGCAACACTAGAGATTTTGATTCTCTCATTGGAGGTTCGAGTCCTCCCCGGGTAACCACTAAGTAAGAAAAAATATCAATCCTCTCAAGATATTTACCTTTGACATTACGTATTAATGGTATAGAATCTGGTATCCTGATATTTAAGGAAGAGCACCATTTTTTACTTGCTGTTCTTACTATAGCGTAAAAATATTAGCGAAATACTAACATTATGAATGCATTACTGATATATCCTGAATTTCCAGATACGTTCTGGAGTTTCAAACACGCACTCAAGTTCATACGTAAAAAGGCATCATTCCCGCCACTTGGATTACTAACTGTAGCCACAATGCTCCCGGAAGAGTGGTCAAAACGCTTAGTGGATGTCAATGTAACAAATCTCACGGACAAAGATCTGGAATGGGCGGATTATGTGTTCTTCAGCAGCATGGTCGTTCAGCGAAAATCTGCTTATCAACTCCTCGAACGGTGTAAAAAAGCAGGCGTCAAAATTGTTGCCGGAGGCCCACTGTTTACAAGCGAGCATGAGCAATTTAAGGATGTCGACCATTTTGTACTCAATGAAGCAGAGATAACCTTACCATCTTTCCTGGAAGACCTGAAAAACGGTTGTGCCAAGCCGGTATATAGGTCTCCTGATTTTGCAGATATTCGTGAAACCCCTGCCCCTTTATGGAAATTAGCCGATTTGAAACAGTATGCATCTATGAGTATACAGTATACAAGAGGCTGTCCATACCAATGTGAGTTTTGTGACGTAACCGCGTTATTTGGGCGCCGTACACGAACCAAGAATACAGAACAGATCATTGCCGAACTCGATACTTTCTATAATCAGGGATGGCGTGGGAATGTGTTCTTCGTTGATGACAATCTTATCGGGAACAGAAGAAGCCTCAAGAAAGATTTGCTGCCCGCAATAATCAAATGGCAAGGCAAACATACGGGAATAACATTTAATACTGAAGTATCTATCAATCTGGCTAAAGACGATGAATTGTTGCAGATGATGTTCGAAGCAGGATTCAACACTGTATTTGTCGGAATAGAGACACCTGACACAGACAGCTTGGCCGAGTGCGGTAAAT
>CAXMPV010000161.1:0-4401 GCA_964195175.1 uncultured Thermodesulfobacteriota bacterium
GAAAGACGAGGACGCGGCCTGGCATTTTATTGGACATTTACAGACCAATAAGGTTAAAGACGTCCTGAAATTTGCGGACATGATTCATTCCGTGGACAGGATGAGTCTGGTTGAGAAATTAGATAAACGTCTCATGAGTGAAGGCCGTTCAATGGACGTATTAATCCAGGTCAATACTTCTTATGAAGAGAGCAAATATGGAGTTTCCCCAGAGGAAGCTATCTCTCTGGTCAGGGAAACATCACGATACGATACGCTGAGAATACGCGGGCTTATGACCATTGGCCTTTTTACCAACGACGAGGTGAAGATACGGAAGTGCTTCAAGTTATTAAAGGGAATTCATGATTCTGTTATAAAAGAGGGGATTGATGGTGTGGAAATGAAATATCTTTATATGGGGATGTCCGGAGATTACCACATTGACATCGAGGAAGGCGCTAATATGGTGCGTGTAGGGACGGCTATCTTTGGTGCTCGGGATACACCCGATGCTTATTACTGGCCTTCAGAGGAAGTAGATAAATAGTGGCATTTGTAAATCATTGTAAGATGTTTAAATCATTCTGAGCCAGGAACACGGCGTATTCGCTTCGGGTATTACCATCTATCGTTTTATCAGATTTTTCGCACCATTTCTTCATCTCTTCTATATTAATGTCTATTTTTATGACATTAAGCCCATCCTTGCTCATTTTATTCACTTTCTCTTCAGCGTGTTCCAGCCATTCTTGATATGTGCGTGCCAGTTTATCCGAATCTGTAGAGTAATCTAAAAGAAGTTGCCATTGGTCCTGGCGGTACCAGGCAAGTGCAAGATTGCGATTGTTTTTAGCCATGATTGTTTCCTGTTCATACTAGAATAAATTTAAAATATCCGCCTCTGTGTTTGTGGGAATATGTATTTTCTGAATTGGCTATTGTTGCGTATGATTTTTCAGTCGTCAACAAAAAAAATTGTAACCAGATAGATGTAACATTGCCCACAAAACTAAATAAACTAAAGTGGTTCTAACTTTCATGCAAGAAGGTTTGGAGTTACATTCGGTATTCATCTCCTCTTATGAGTTCTCATTCTCATCGATTAACTAAGCATTTTCTATATCCTGTTTTGTAATGAAACATTATTCCCTGAAATAATTAATATGTGTCGCACAATGCGACATGGATAATAGAAGCGCTGCAAAACTTTGAGGCTTGTTATTGGGTTAACCATTCTTTTTGTAATGACATAAAAGTATACAAGCCATTAAACAATAAAATGGCATAATAGTTGCTAAGTATTAATCGGTAATAGCTTTGTTTTTTACGCTGGATGATTTTAAATTAAAAATAATAGTTGAGGTGTAAATTATGAGTAAAATGACTCTTGCAAGATTGTTAATCAAAGTAGAAAGCATGCCACCTTTGCCGCAAAGTATTACACAATTACTTGAACTTACAAAAAGTACTAAATCTTCTGCTCACGATCTGATAAAAGTGTGTGAACGTGATCCAAAATTGACAACAAATATGCTTAAACTTGCAAACTCACCTTTTTATGGTTTTTCCAGAAAGATATCAACGATATCTCACGCAATAGCCTGCCTTGGTCTAGACACTGTTAAAAGTATTGCGCTAACTTCTTCAACACAAGAAATGTTAAATAATGAAGTACCCGCGTATGCTCTTGAGGAGGGGATGTTATGGCAACATTCCATAGGCTGCGCTACATGTGCGAGGATAATTGCAAAGCGTATCGGGTTTAAGGGGTCTGAGGAAGCTTACATAGCAGGGCTGTTACTTGATATTGGCAAGATCATGTTGAGCAATTTTGCTGAAGATCAATTTGTTCAGATAATTGAAAAAGCGAAGCACAATAAAATATCGTTTGATAGAGCAGAGCAAGAGGTTCTTGGTTTTGATCATTGCAAAATCGGTGGAAAAATTATTAAAAAATGGAACCTTCCGCCCATACTCGTAGAAGCAGTGCAATACCACCACCGTCCGGATAAAGCGAAGGTAAATAAAAAATTAACTTATATTGTGCACCTTGCGGATGCTATTAGTTGTATGCTTGGAATTGGACTAGGTAGCGACGGTCTTATGTACGTGTTTGAAGAGAACACTCTCGATATTTTAGGCCTTCAAAAAGAAGATGCAGAATCTATTATGAGCGAACTCGTTGATAAAGTTTTCGGTATAGAGGAAAGCAACAATGATCATGCTTTGGGACAGGAGCCTTTTCAAGAAGAGTGCCAGGCATAACCGATAGTTCCAGGATAATCTAAGGTGCCATTAATAATGCCATTTCTAATTATTGAGTATATTTTCCTATGATGCAGAGCTAACTATTGTTGATTATGTGATCAAGAACTCTTTTTTTTGTCGGTGATGTGTATGCCGCACTCTTTATGGTCGTCGTTAAGCTGTTGGTTAAACCATCGCCAGCGTCCTGCACGGCGTGTTTCATGAGAATTTATGGGTGTAGTGCAGATAATGCATCCAAGCGAAGCGTAATGCCAACCATCCCTTTCCATTTCAAGAAGTTTATGTACAGGCACTTTATTTGTCCTGGCGTATTCCTTAACCTGCTCCTCCGTCCATGCAATCAAAGGCGTTACTTTGAGCAGGGGGCGCTCTTTTCCGTCCTGTTGTGTGTGTTGAATAATATCTAACCGTTTAATTTGAGACCTGGCGTCAGATTGGTCTGCCCGTAATCCTGTAATCCAGACATCAAGGGTATCAAGTATTTTATTATTTGGATCCACCTTACGTATCTTACAACAATGCTCTTGTTTTGCCTTGCTATCAAAAAAGATCATTTCTCCATGGTCGCGTACCATCTTGTTGACCGCATCAAAATCAGGGGGAGCTTTTTCAATTTTGATGTTGTATTTCTTCTCCAGCTCGCGGAAGAGATCATATGTCTCTGGAAAAAGACGTAGAGTATCCACGGTGTAAACACGGGGGTTTGAAATGCCGGCACGAATTGCCATGTCTATTAAGGCTACTCCAGTCCATTGTCCACTGGTACCAATCGCAGCGCGATTTCCAAATATGCGAAATAACTCTGCCATCAATTTACCAGGACCGGCAATTTTTTCTAACTTATCAACTAGTTTTTGATCAATCTTTGTATTATTCATTTTTGGTAACTGCATAATATCAAGTTTATACAATAATTGTCAAATTTTATTGATTTATATGCTGAATTGTACTATTAAATGCTTATAAATTATGTATATTTGACAAGTTATGACATAGTGCAGGAACCAATTTATGAAGATCTGTCTGGCTCAAATAAATCCAACTATAGGTGCATTTAAGCAAAATGTAGGGAAGATCTGTAAGTCTATAAATGCCGCCAGAGAGAAGGGTGCTGATCTAATTATATTTCCGGAAATGAGCGTTGTGGGTTATCCGCCTAAGGATTTGCTGGAACTTTCCGGATTTGTAGACAGTAATCTAAAAGCGCTGGAAGAGGTAAAGAATAGTGTTACAGGTATTTCGGCTATTGTAGGCTTTGTTGATAGAAATGTGGCACGGCGTGGTAAGGCTTTATATAACGCTGCTGCGTATATAAAAAACAGGAAAATTGTTTCCAGACATTATAAGTCTTTGTTGCCAACCTATGACGTATTTGACGAGGATAGGTACTTTGAACCGACACATGACATTTCAATAGCAAAGATATCAGGCAGGAAATTTGGTATTTCGATCTGTGAGGATGCCTGCGGGGCAGATGTGGTCTGGCCGGGACCGATCCATCATAAAGATCCTGTTGAATGTATGGTGAGGCAGGGCGCAGAGATAATTATAAATATTTCAGCGTCACCTTTTACTATTGGCAAGCAGGATGTACGGCTGAAGATGTTGACAGGTCACGCAAAGAGGAATAAAGTGCCAATTGTTTTTGTGAACCAGATTGGAGGTAATGATGATCTGGTATTTGATGGAAACAGCCTGGTAATTAATAAAAAGGGAATTGTTGTAGCTCGGGCTTCAGGCTTTAAAGAAGACTTACTAATGGTTGAGTTCAAGGGTTCAGACTTAACCGCAGGGGAGAGCAAATCAAGACAGGTCAAAAAAGAGACTCGATACGCGGCAGGTGAGGGTGATATTGAATCAGTCTATAAAGCATTAGTTCTGGGTACGCGGGACTATGTAAAAAAATGTGGATTCAAAAAAACCGTAATTGGCCTGAGTGGTGGAATAGATTCTGCTGTTACGGCAGTAATCGCAGTTAAAGCTCTCGGCAGGGACAAGGTCCTCGGTGTTACAATGCCTTCAACCTTTTCATCCAAAGGCAGTGTTGAGGATTCTATGACACTGGCCAAAAGACTTGGATTCAACTGTGAGTTAATACCGATAAAGTCTGTTTACAATGCATATACAAAGACATTGAGTGGAGTATTTGCA
>CAXMPV010000162.1:0-4390 GCA_964195175.1 uncultured Thermodesulfobacteriota bacterium
AGGCTGTTTCCAGATGGGAGACACTTTTAATAAAGGAGATGATGATGAACGTCCGGTGCACGAGGTATGTCTGGATGATTTTTATATAGGAAAGTATGAGGTAACACAGAGAGAATGGGTGGAGGTTATGGGGAAAAATCCATCTGCTCATCAAGACTGTGCGGACTGTCCGGTAGAGAATGTGAGTTGGAAAAACATAAAAAAATATATTAAGAAACTGAATAAAAAAACTGGAAAACAGTACCGTTTTCTAACAGAAGCAGAGTGGGAATATGCAGCGAGAAGTGGTGGCAAAGAGGAACAGTGGGCAGGGACGAGCGATGAGATTCTCTTAGATGATTATGCATGGTTTGAAGAAAATTCACATGCACAGATACAGCCGGTAGGCAAGAAAACTCCGAACGGGCTGGGATTATATGATATGAGTGGGAATGTATCTGAGTTTGTTTGGGATATATATAATAAGTGGTATTACAAAGAGAGCCCTAAGCATAATCCAAAAGGACCTAAACATAAACATAAATATGACAGACCACTTGTTTACCGTGGTGGTACATGTATCAGCGGAAGGTGGCCATTACGCACTGTTAGTCGAAACGCGTACAGGCAAGATGTCAAGAGCCCCTTTTGTGGGTTTCGTCTAGCTCGTTCTATCTAATAGTTTCAATTTCTAGAATTTTTAAGCCTCAGAAAAGGTTAAAAGTGCCGCCCGGATGGATCCGTTCGGACGGGCCAGACTTTGCCACTCAAAAGGAGACCATGCTGCACTATGAGATGGTATCACCCTTATCCTTATTTTGCAGTTTGTCAGGTGTATCGATGATTTTCAGATTAAAATCACCCTTTGGTCTCGGGGTATCAATGCCGGCGTTCTTTATAGCATCGTGAACGCCCAATGCCATCTCACTCTTGGTTTCCAGTATATTATCTAATACCCAGTAATAAAGCGTAAAATCAAGATAGTTGTCACCAAACCCGTTAAAGAAAGCCTGTGGTTCCGGAACTTTCAACACACCGGAATGTTCCCTTGCAGCCTTCAGCAGTAGTTCCAGTACCTTGTGCGGGTCATTTCCAAACGCCACTTTCACCGGCAGTTGTATTCTCCGTTGACGATCAGACATCGTCCAGTTAGTTACTTGATTAGAGATAATACTCGCATTGGGAACGATTACTTCAGATCCGTCGAATGTCTGTACCGTGCTTGAGCGTATGCCAATCCTTTCCACATTACCGAATACATCACCGACTTCTACTGTATCACCAATCTCAATAGGCCGTTCAAAAATAATAATTAAACCGGAGACAAAATTTTCGATAATATTCCGCAAGCCGAAACCAAGACCCACACCCATCGCACCTGCAAGGAGCCCGAACTTCCCCAGGTCAACACCGATTGCGGAGATGGCCATGAAAAAACCCAACCCGATAATGAAATATCGTGCCAGCGCTGATATCGCACCCGGTACGCCTCTCGGAAGCTTTAAACGCGAAAATATTTCTGTTGTCAGGATAACCTGTACGACACGTGCAAGAAAAAAAGCGATCACTAGTATGATGATAAAGCTGAAGATTGCACCGAGAGAAATTTCTATTGTCCCGAGCTTCCATTTATTATCTGCAACTTCTAAGATCCAATCCCAGGTGGATTGGTGTAATCCAAAGGACCTGAGCACCATGCGTATCCAGAAGAAAATTATAATAAGTTTAATGGCAAGAATGATTTTTCTCTCCATTTGATGTTTGTAAATCTTCAAGACATGCAAAGCCTGAGTGCTGCCCCTCCGTATAAGCATTACCACAAATCTTTCCAGCACCATTGCTATCGCATACATTGCGATTGATACATAGAGTATTTTTATCATTTCTGACACCAACACATGTCCTATTGGAAAGATACCAATTAAATTGGTTATCAGAGAGATCAAGGAAATGATTAGTGCCAGGATGCTTATACTGAGTGTTAAAATATATGATAAACGTGATTTTATCTGATAAATACGGCTTCCGGGTCTAAACCACCATGCAAGTAAGGGAACTGCTATGGTCGTAATTATGGTTAACAGAATCCGTTGCAGCAGGACATAATCTACGACAATCGACTCCAGAATGTTCAACAAACATATTCCTGTCAATACATAGATCGGCTTTCGCAATTCAGATATGAAAACACCGGGCATCAAACGCAGCACCGGAATCAATACCAGCAGAAGTATTAACTCGCGTAAAGCATTGGGCGCATTGGTATATATCCACCCCGTAAAAAACATGGATATTAGCAATGCAGTGGAAAATGGACAAGAGATAAAGAATGCAGAAATTTTAAGAGCCTCATCTTTTTCATCAAGCAGTTTGCTACGTTGATAGAAGTAAATCATAAATACCAGAAACACTATGAAAATAATTACATGCAGAGAACAACGTCCACTATTGGCCTGAATATATTCCCAGTTTATCAGGATAAAACTAGAACAGGAATCACCAATCTGACTTACAAAGTGCAGCTCGGCATCTTCGGCCTTAATGCTTTCCCATAATGGCAGGCTGTCTCGATCAAAAAGGTATTTTCGAGATTGCGCTTCAGCTTCATTTATCAAACCGATCAGTTTTGTAATTTCAAGCTGTTGTTCGGATATCTGATCCAGAAGAGTTAACAATTTTTTTACGATTTTCAAATGCGAGGCTTTTATATCATTGATATCTTCGAGAGTAGATTTGACACGTTTCCGAATTACCTCGGGTACTTCACTGACGCTTGCTGATTCACTCGTAATCAGCCATAGTGCAGATATCTCTTCCACTTGTCTCTTATCTTCCCCTAATGCCTTGGAACGTACTGACAGTATTTTCTCCCACTCATTGAGCTTTTCAAGATTTGTAGCCCACTCCTGTTTAAGATTCTGAAGTTTGCGAGTGTTCAGACTTTTGAGCGATTTATAGAACCAGCCGGACCGAGATCTTTTCAGGGAATAGAGGAATTGAGGCAATTGCTCATTTATTGTCAGGATATCAGAATCAGGCTCAAGGTTTGCCTTGATCTTATTCAGGGTGATGTTAGTCTCTTTTGCCCGGTCAGAAACCTCCATAATCGGTACCCCAGCCGGTTTCTCCGGTTCGGCCTCAGAGATTGCCTGCACGGTATCGGACTGCGGTACTACTTTCTCAGGAACTTGAGCAGCAAGAACACCCGTGAATAAGAATACAAATATGAAACAACTTAACCAACAATACTTCAACCTTATACCCTTTCTAGAAAAACCACCACTGTTGCCAAAATAATTAAAACTTTCTTTCATCAATCTATAAATAACTTTGTTGAAAATACTCTGAACTATATTAAAATTTTGATTTACTTGGTATTATGAGGTAAAGTACTGTCTAAATCAATGACTTTTCAGTTTTTCCTAGTACGATTTTAGAACAAACATAAAATTAATTATAATCGAAATCTGTTATGCGAATCTTTGCGTTACTGTTATTAGTTTTAACTATTGCCATGGCTGGTTGCACTGGCCCTGAACTGCTCCATAAATCAGTAATCGGTTACGATGAGACTATCAGCACAATTGAAAGAGAGATGTTATTGATCAATATTGCTCGAAGGCATAGACACATTCCTCTTCATTTCACCGTAACTTCCGGAATCGCAGCAACATTTGATTACGAGAGGAGTGCCGGTTTTGTAGGGAGGATATTTGAACGTGCTTCAACTGGTGATGGTGTTAGTAATTACGCGCTTAATTTTGGTATGAAATTATCGGAGAATCCTACTATCAGCATCGTCCCAATGCAGGGAAATGAATTTACCCAGCGTATTCTTGCTCCCCTGGAAGAAGACAAGTTCGAGTTCCTGGTCTTCCAGGGAGAAGCTATAGATATGGCAATGCGCCTCATGGGACGTGGAATTGAGTTTCAGAATGAGGATGGAACATTTCAACGGTTCGTCCTGAACCGACCCAGCCATGTGGAAGAGTACAGTGAGTTCCGCAGGATAGCCTTACACCTGGCATCACTAAACGTAAGCAGAGATCTCTTTGTAGGTAACCTTTCTTTCAGTGCTGCCGTCAGCCCGGAACTTTTGGGCCCACCTTCAGCCAGCGATATTACGGAAGTAATGGAGAAAGGATACTTTGTTATAAAGAATGAGGAGGATGGATCACACAAGCTCTACAAACACTTTGCCGGCCGTGTGGCGATAACTAATTATGATCCACTGGCACTAACTGACAGCGAGCGCCATGCCCTTAATAATATCGCTAACAAGAACCCAAAAAATTTTGTCATGGTAGATATCCGTCCCGGGTACCCGGGTGGTGATTTTCCAATCTTTGGAGGTATAAAACTTCGCAGTCTTTACGGGATCATGGATTTTCTGGCAGACGGTATTGAAGAT
>CAXMPV010000163.1:0-4374 GCA_964195175.1 uncultured Thermodesulfobacteriota bacterium
CAGGTGGTTACCAGGGAATAGGATTTGCCATTCCTGTAAACATGGCAAAAGCCGTACTCAGAGACCTGATTGCTAAAGGAAAAGTAACTCGAGGCTGGTTAGGTGTGGCCATTCAGAATATGGACGAATCACTTGCAGAGCAATTCGGCGTAGAGGTTACCGAAGGCGTATTGATAAGCGATGTACAGGATAGTTCCCCTGCCCAGGAAGCAGGCTTCGAAAGAGGCGATATTGTAATCGGGTATAATAACAATAAAATAAGTGATGTAAATCGCCTGCGTAACTTTGTCGCCCAAACAGAGGTTGGCAAAAAGGTTGAGGTTCTTGTCTTGAGAAAAGAGAAGGAAACGATTTTAACAGTAACAATAGGCGAACAGCCGTCAGATTTATTTGCTTTAGGTAAGCCATCTGCTGGTAACGACCTGGGTATATCGGTTCAGGACTTAACTGAAGAGCTGGCGAAAAGTTTTGAATTTGAAGGTGAAACTGGCGTAGTTGTTACTGCTGTAGAGCCAGGCAGTTCTGCTGCTCAGGCTGATGTGAAAGAAGGTGATTTAATAAAGGAAGTTAATCGAGAAAAAATTAACAATTTAACAGAATTCACCGACGCATTGAAACGTACTGCGGAAGGGAAAGACATTCTGTTTTTAATAAGAAGAGGTATGCATACACGTTTTGTGATAATTAAGAGTAAGTAGAAAAGCAGGTTTTTCTAACTGCGGAAGAGGTTATTATCACAAAGAAAATTTAAGCCTCGTTACCAGGGTACGGTAACGGGGCTAATTTTTTGGGCAGAGTTAGATCTCTCAGGCCTGTGAGTCGTCAAAAAGAGGAGAGAGGCTTTGCAGCCTTTTAACTATCGGTACCAGTTTTTCCAGAATGTAGTCAACTTCATCTTCAGTGCTGTATCTGCTCAGGCTAAACCTGATTGTACCCCTGCTGGTAACAGGCGGGATTCCCATCGCCTGTAAGACGTGAGATGGTTCTGCCGAGCCGGTTGTGCACGCGGAACCCGAAGAGGTCGCAATGCCTGCCATATCAAGCAGAAGCAGGGTCGCCTCCCCTTCTACATATTCGAAGCTTACGTTACTCGTATTGGGTAGCCGCTCACTATTCTCTCCGCTTATTGCCACATGAGTAAGCTGCTCTTTGATGCCTTTTTCCAGTCTGTCCCTGAGACGCCTCACTTCTGTCTGTTCTTGCTTTACAAATCCTTCCGCTATTTCGCAGGCCTTACCCAGCCCGATAATATAAGGAACGTTTTCTGTACCGCTCCTTCTGTTATCCTCCTGATGACCACCAATAATCAAAGGATCAATTCTAACTCCTTTTCTTATGAACAGAACGCCAACACCTTTTGGCGCATGAAGCTTGTGCCCGGACATTGACAGAAGGTCAATATGGCTGTTTTTAAGATTTACGGGAATCTTGCCAATTGCCTGGACCGCGTCACAGTGAAAAAGTACTCCTTTTTCTTTGACTATTTTACCAATCTCTTCTATCGGAAATATCACGCCTGTCTCATTATTTGCATGCATGATAGAAACAATCGCCGTGTCATCTCTTATGGAATCTCTCAGTTCATCCAGATCAAGCATTCCATCGTTATTGACACCAAGCTCTGTTACATCGTAACCGTTCTTCCCAAAATATTTGCATACATTCAAAACGGCCGGATGTTCTACCTTGGTTGTAATGACGTGTTTTTTGTCAGGATGCGCCTCCAATGAGCAATGTATGGCATAATTATTACTCTCTGTTCCGCAACTCGTAAATACGATTTCAGAGGTATCTGCCCCCAGAATGCTCGCAACTCTCTCCCTGGCCAAGTCCATCTTGCCTGAAACCTGTCTTCCAAAAGCATGTATGCTTGACGGGTTACCGTAGAATTCCTTAAAATACGGCAACATCTCTTCCAGTACGGCATCATCAACTCGTGTTGTCGCGTTATTATCAGCGTAAACTAACTTCATACGTAAATCTCCATTTCTTCTCTAACTCTTAATATAAATCAGTGCGTCTATGTTCGAATAGAGGTATCTCTGATCTTACCTCTTCCAATAAATCTAAATCTATCTCCGCGAAAATCACATTGTCATTATCTTTGGCTTTTGCAAGAACCCTTCCCCACGGATCAACTATCATGCTGTTCCCATAACATGTTATGTTATTCGGGCTGGTTCCTATCTGATTTGCAGTAACGACAAAAGTCTGATTCTCAATAGCGCGAGCCTTAACCAGAGGTTCCCAGTGAAACTCTCCGGTAGTTGCCGTAAATGCCGAGGGGATAAAAATAATCTTTGCCCCGCCTAACGCCAGAGACCTGTAAAGCTCGCAGAAACGTAAGTCGTAGCAAATGCTCATACCGACCCTTACGTTACCCATATCAGCGGTAACGACCTTTTCTCCTGCTACTACATTCTCAGATTCTTTATATCTTATCTTGTCTTGTATATCAACATCAAAAAGATGGACTTTTGAGTACTTTGCGACTATTTCACCGTTTCGTCCGACGATTACGGATGTGTTATAAACCTTGTTCTTTCCAACCTTCTCAAATATGCTTCCACACACTATATAGATTCCATGCTTTCGTGCCTTATTCGATAACGCATTGATCGTATCACCCGGTATCTTTTCAGCATTTTCTACCATAACCTTCGTATGGCCACAGCAGTTAAACATCTCTGGCAATACGGCAACGTCTGCGCCTTCTTCAACGGCACTGTCGATAAATTTGCCGGCCTGTTTTAAGTTTCCTGCTTTGTCCTCATTTGAACAGAACTGGATAGCAGCAACGGTGAATTTACGTCCTAACCCGTTCTTTGATTTAGCCATTTAATCTTTAAAATAAGTAATTGACACCTATCATGCGCCAAAGTAAAATCTCAGACATACTAAGGTTGATTCAACATTTTACCATAACCAAAAGCTTTCATATAACCTTTTCTTACGCTCCCTGGCGAGCGCAGAAAAGGATACCTCTTTTTTACCGTTTTTTAGTGAGACAAAAATGCTTAAAGAAAAAATTGGATTTATCGGTGGCGGGAAGATGGGCGAGGCCCTGATGAAGGGGATCCTCAAGGCAAAGCTGAGTTCCGTAGGTAACATTATCGTCAGCGATGTTGACAAAAAACGCTGTCAAGCCCTTGAAGATGAAACCAGGATAAAAACAACACAGGATAATAAAGAGGTAACAGCCAATTCTGATGTCATAATCCTTGCCGTCAAACCAAACATAATGGGCACTATTCTTGAAGAACTGAAAAGTGATATTACAGCCAAGCATCTGGTTGTCTCTATCGCGGCAGGTATCCCGTTGAACTTCATGGAATCATCTTTGAACGATGGATGTCGGGCGATCAGAGTTATGCCCAACACACCATGCCTTGTGGGCGAAACGGCTGCAGGATATGCCCTTGGAAAAAATGCCACGCAAGATGACGGGGAACTTGTCGGGCAGATACTTAATGCAGTAGGCAGATCATATCTACTTGAGGAGAAATACCTAGATGCCGTTACGGGATTGAGCGGCAGCGGCCCTGCCTTCATCTACATGGTTATTGATGCGCTGGCAGATGGTGGCGTTAAGATGGGCCTGCCAAGAGACGTATCCACTGAACTCGCGGCACAAACAACCTTTGGCGCGGCAAAGATGGTACTGGAAGCAGGTATGCATATAGGTGAACTCAAAGATTCTGTCACCTCTCCGGGAGGAACAACTATAGAAGGTCTTCACGCGTTAGAAAAAGGCGGTCTCACAAATGCCCTGATAAATGCCGTTGAAGCTGCGACGAAAAAATCAAAGAGGCTGGGCAAGGCATTTTCAAAACAGAAAAAATAATGCAAACATACCGATTGCTGAAGAGCAGACATGAAATTTACAGGGTCAGACCTTGAAAGCAGAATACGCAACCACATTTTGAATTCTGAGTCAGGTCTCAAACTTCATCACGAGTAAATTTGTTGTCTCCTCTGAAACCCGAATACGATCATCAATCCGAAAGCCCACTAGCCAGATCGGCTCTCCGTTCATAGTTACTATCGGGACAGTGTCACGCTCCATCACGGGAACTTTGTTGTCTATGAAAAAGTCTTTTATCTTCTTAACCCCTTGAGCGCCTAATGGCCAAAATCTGTCTCCCGGCTTTCTCGTCCTGATCGTGAGCGGCATGCAGACCTTATCAAAATCTATAGCCTCTTCATAGTTTGTCTTGTTCTGCTTGAACTCTTCCAGGAAACCATTCTTTATCTCTCTAATCTCCGTCTTTACCCTGCAGTTCAAATCAGCAAGTTCTGTCTCTCCCGGTACTTTTATCTCCGTTTCGCTAATAACTGGGGTTTCTTCAGCACAATATCTGTTCTTTGAAAGAT
>CAXMPV010000164.1:0-4068 GCA_964195175.1 uncultured Thermodesulfobacteriota bacterium
CCGGACCAATTGCCCCCATCTTCACATAAAGTCCATTTAGATCTGTTTTGCCATTCACTTTTACTATATTTTGCTGTCCATTGAGTTTCATGTTTGACTGCAGCCGACCTGCAATCACCGTTTCATCTGGCAGTAACCCACCAATTTCACTCATTAGTTTTGTAATGTCTAAATCCATGAATATCTTAAAATTTAAATCTCTCGTACTCTTTAACCCGGTAACCCGGCCAGCCAGAAACATTTCTAAAAAAGTTGAATCAATCCCAATCTTGTAAACTGCAATCTGATCTTTTTTTATATCTATGTCTGCCTTTTGAGTGAATTTAATATTTGATTGCCGAATGGGGTTCTTCTCAAGTGGCCCACCTGTGATGTACAGATTTGTAATTTCTGTGCTGCCATCTACTCCTATCGTTTTTTCAAGTTGTCCATGAGCCGTAATCTTTGAATTGATCTCCCCTTCCACCTGCATGCCTTTAGGTAACCCAAGCATTCCCACGAGATTTTCAGTGAGTTTCTTCAGATCTATATTCATGGAGAAATCAAGACCGGTACCGCCTTCACCCCTGAATTCTGCCATATCAAAGGCTGTTGTTATCATGGCAAAGCCAGTCTTCATGTTAAACGTTCCTTTTGCATTTCCGGGATCAATTTTCCCGTCTTTTGCCAACGAAACGTTTAAGGAGATTTCCGCATGCTCTATTCCACCTTTTGCTTCAATATCAAAGGTACACTGGAGATCAATTGGCTTGCTCAGAGAGTCAATATTAAGAGTAGTATTCAAATCCTTTATACGTGTCTCTTCCTGCAATTGGTGATCAATGAACGTGAATTTTCCGTTGATGACTTTTGCTTTAATTTTGAAATCAGACAAAAGTGCCGGAATAACCAAGGATGTATGCTCCAGCTTTCCCGCTGGTTTTCTGGTTACGTCAGGAGTCGGCTTTTTGACTTTTCCTGGTGTGGGCTTTGGCCCTGGTGTGCGTTCTGACTCTACAGACACTCTCTTGTCTTCGTAATTAAACAGGCCTTGCTTGTCTTTCTGAATAACAATCTCCGGGCTGTCAATTATCAAATCATTTATTCTGATCTGTTTTTTTATAAGCGGCACAAAATCGATATTACAGAGTATCCTTTTTACCTTAACAAACGTATCTCCCGGAAGATCATCTCTCTCTTTGATATAAATATTTTTTATGTCGATACCACTCGACCAACTCATATTTATATCATCAATCTGTACTTTTCGGCTCAAACTTGTTTCCAGGCTATTAATAATTTTCTTTTTTACTATGCCGGATGACACAATGGTAGGAATGAGTGATACGATGATGAGTAGAATACCAATTACACCGCCAATGGATATACCAACGATCATTGGCCATTTTTTTCTATTCTTTTCCTGCATATTCTTTCTGGTTTTTGAAGATATGATAAATCGTGCTATAAAACCACCAAAAATCCTGTGATATTGTAGTAGTGAATAATTGCTGGAGTCTAAGTTAAATGAGGTTCAACAGTGAAGTTTTATACAGTTTGTAGTTTATTTTAGTACTAATATAATGTCAAGGTAATTCCAACGATTATCATTTCTCGCAAAAAGCTAGATTTTTTTCGTAATATTATACAACAAAATTTGCTGATCTTTTCCTTGGACGCAAGTTTAATTTACAAGCGACAAGTATCTGGTATCTTCACATAAGCACTGCTAGAATTGACACTTACACAAATAATCATAAAAGTTTCAAATGTTCAATTCGGTGCCTCCTCTTCAATGATCCGAGAGCCGGAAACATCGAAAGGGCAAAGACGTTTGCTTACGACATGGTAGATTATATTCTTCAGGAAGGTAGGGCTGCTCGCAGCCTGCTTACGATAGCAATACATGAATATTATACCTATACACACTCTGTTAATGTTGCTGCCGTAGGAACTCTTTTTGCCAAAGAACTCGGTTTTAAAGACGAAGACCTAAAACATTTCTGTGCTGGCATTCTCCTGCACAACATTGGCAAAACCAGGATCAACACTGATATTCTTAATAAAAAAGGGAAATTGACAAAAGAAGAATTTGAAGAGATAAAAAAACATCAGGAATATGGAGCAGATGTTTTAGATGAAACAAGTACTGAGTTTAAGGAGGAGCGTATTGTAACCTTACAACATCACGAGAATGATGATGGTAGTGGTTATCCATATGGGCTCAAAAAAGATGAGATTCACCCATGTGGCAAGATTTCTCGCATTATAGACGTATACGATGCATTAACTTCTACGAGATCATATAAAGACGCTTTAAGACCGTTTGCCAGCCTTTTGGAGATGAAGGATAACATGCTTAATTGCTTCGACAAAAAACAGGTGAGTACATCTTATTTATGTTAGTATATTATGAAGTGAAAGCAAATCGGATCTGTCCATAGTCATATGAAAAATCACAAAATAAAATATAAGCACCTCAATCAGTTTGACGTCAGCGAGAAAAGAGTGTTCCTGCGAGCTGATTTTAACGTACCAATAGTAAATAAAAAGGTCCTTGATGATTCAAAGATCAAGGCACACCACACCACCATTGACTATCTAACAGATAAAGGAGCCAGGATCATATTAGGCACCCATATTGGCAGGCCAAATCTACAAAAAAACCGTTCCAGAAAAGACTTAATCCACAACAACCCGGACACTGATGCTGAAATATTATTCAAGCATTTAAAAAAAAATTATGGTGATAAGATATCATTTATCGATGCCTGTATTGGTGAAGATGTACAGACACGTATCAGCAGCTTACACCGGGGCCACATACTGCTACTCCAGAACTTAAGATATGAGAAAGGGGAGCAATCCGGAGCTGAAAAAGAAAAACGGGAGTTTGCAAAATACCTCTCTTCCTGTTTTGATATTTATATCAATGATGCCTTATCTGTCTGCCAGAACGAAGACACATCCGTCTCTTACTTGCCCCGGTTAAGCAAGAATACTGCTATCGGATTTTTATTGAAGGAAGAGATAATCCGTATGGAAAAACTTATCAAACCGAAACTTCCTGCTGCCGCATTTTTAGGAGGGTTTAAGGTGGAGGACAAGATTAGAGTGTTTCAGAAATTATTGGGAAAGGGCTTCGAAATATTTATAGGCGGTGCCATGAGAAACCCATTTTTGAAATTACAAAATTATAATATCGGAGGGTCAAGATTAGATTCCGGTCATGATGATATAATACTTCAAATGATGGATGATTTTAGAGATCAAATACACATCCCCGTAGATGTAAGGACGGGGATGATAACAGGCAACGATAAACGAAGGGTGAGCAAGCCGAAATACGTAAATTTCTTGAAGAAAGAAAAAATCCATGCGAGAGATGAGGCGTTAGATAATGGTCCCGAAACCATGAAATTGTATAATAAAATAATAAAGCAGAATGACATTAAAACCATACTTGCTAACGGCCCTTTTGGCTTAATAGAGAATAGGTCCTTCAGGTTCGGAACATTTCAAGTAGCCCGCATTTTTCTTGATAACCAACAGGCTTTCAGAGTCTACGGCGGAGGCGAACTCAATCACGGTTTTAATCTGTTCTCAAGGCAGTTCAAGATTGATAATGAAAAGCTGGGTGAGCGATGTAATGCCGGAAATGGTATGCTGCAATATATTGCGAACGAAGGTGACTTGCCCGGACTTCGCGCTTTATCATGCGGATAAAGAAAAGCAGGATTACAACAAATAGGACGCAGATTTTCACAGATAAGCACAGATCACAAAAATTACAAACGGCAGAGCTTGTCTCCCCTCCTTGCGAAGGAGGGGATTAAGGGATGGTCCTCCTCTATTTATTAAAATCTGTAAAAAGCCCTATTAATCCTGTCGATCCTGTCTAAACGCCATTGTATTTCAGTCTAGAAGATCCAGAACTTCCAACGGTCTGTTAATCAGCACCGTTGCTCCGTTCTCTAATAATTCTTCTGCCGACCGAAAACCCCAGAGCACCCCTACGGGAGACATTCCAGCAGCAATCGATGTCTTCAGGTCAGTCTCCGTATCTCCGAGATAAAGAAAATCTGAAGG
>CAXMPV010000164.1:4078-4343 GCA_964195175.1 uncultured Thermodesulfobacteriota bacterium
AAATTCCAATTAGACAAGAAACCTTCCATGCATTTTAATGTATATTTGTGCGGCTTATTGGAGAGCACGGTCATCTTCAGTCCACGGGTAGCAAGTGTATTTAATAGCTCTGGAATCCCTTCGTAAAGTTTTGTCTTCACATTCCAATTCTTATCATAGTCTTCAAGGAATGCCTCCAGGCACGAGTGGACAATAGTGTTCGTTCGCTTGTCATCAGGCAACGCACGGCTGATTAGATTAGTAGCCCCATCACCCACGAAGCGGC
>CAXMPV010000165.1:0-4342 GCA_964195175.1 uncultured Thermodesulfobacteriota bacterium
TTGCACTCTCATCAGCGACCTTTGTCTCGAACTTTATGATCGGACTGATGCTACGCTCAGTTAAGTCCTTCAATCTCGGCGATTTTGTCAAAGTGCAGGATTACTTTGGTAGGATCTCTGAAGAGAACGTTATAAAGTAAATTGAAAAATCCCCTTCTGCTTTTACATCAGTCTTTATAGCCCTTGGTGTTAAGGAAGAAGAGTAAAGACCTTAACGTTGAGGTTCAGAGATAGCCCTATAGATCTCATATTTGATTCTCTATTCATGACTCCTCCTCCTTTCCAAGGCAATAGTCTTAATTTTCTTCAAATCAAGTTTTCCACTCCCTAATACGGGAATTTCATCAACCTGATAGTATGCACTCTGTTTAGGAAGCCACAGTTTCGGTAGCTCACTGTCTGACATTGACCTGCACAGTTGTTCAATGTCAATATCACCTGTATAAAGAACCGCAAGAGACTCTCCTTTTCGGTTATCAGGGGCTGATGTTACCGCGCAAATCTGTTCGCTTGTAATGCCAAGCCTTGTATGGATCTCTTCTTCGATTTTTATATGAGGAACCATTTCACCACCAATCTTGCTGAAGCGGCTTAATCTGTCCTTGATCGTGATGAAACCATCTTCATCAATTATTGCTATATCACCGGTAATATACCATTCGTTGTACATAACGTCTCGTGTTTTCTCTTTATCACCCAGATACCCCAGCATTACGTTTGGGCCTTTAATAAGCAATAAACCCTCTTCTCCGGGCTGCAGTGTTTCAAATGTATCCAGATGTACAATGCGTGCCGTAACTCCTGGTAAAGGCCGTCCAATAGTACCCGGTTTTGCCCCCACCTGCCTTATGCTTCCGTGAGTCACGTCCGGTACATTAACTGAAACTATGGGAGATAACTCTGTACAGCCATACCCTTCCAGAGGTTCGATCTTGAATTTTTTTGTAAATGCATGGGTAATCCTCTCTTTCAATTTTTCCGCTCCAGTGACAACGTATCGTAACGAAGAAAATTGCCCCGGAGTACATTTGCGTATATGCCCCATAAGAAAAGTCGGTGTTGCCATCAATATGGTCGCTTTATGTTTTTCAACCATTTCACCTGCACCTTTGAAATCAAGAGGGTTACCGTGGTAGACAACGCCCATGCCTGTTACCAGAGGATACCATAAAGCGCCCGTATACCCGAAAGAATGAAACAGGGGGATAATCCCCAATACTACATCATCCTTCTGTGTGTGAAAAACCTGATAAAGACCCTCTATATTTGAGTTGATGTTTGTATGGGTTAACATAACCCCTTTCGGCTCTCCTGTGCTTCCACTGGAAAACATTACGGTAGCAAGACTGTCTTCTTTATTATTCTTAATACAAATCTTTCTAAACAGAATTTTGGGAAGCAATATAAAACAAAAGAGAGAAAGCAGCCTGTCAATAATTGTTACTTCCTGCCTTAAATCCTCAACCCATATCATTTCGTCTCGGACCGTAATATTTGCTTTTTCCACAAATTCCCTTGATGAATAGATATGTTTCATCCCGCATTTTCGGATTGATTTAGATACTGATTCTTCGGATGCTGTAAAATTCAGATTTACCGGGCATTTTCCCAATATAGATATCGCAACGTTAATAAGGCTTGATCCAACGCTGTTCGGAAGGAGTACACCAATCATTTCATCATCCCGGCATTTCCGATTAATGGCTTTCGATAATGCAAGTGCCCCGATAAAAGCTTTAGCATACGAGAGAACTTTACCACTCGAATCTGCCATGCATTTTTTAAACGGTCTCTTTACGGCCTGACAATAAAAGCGATATGGTAATGACTCCTTCTTATTCAGTCTATATTTAAAGGCTTCAGACCCGAGTTCGGAAACGGCCTCCCTTACCTGAAAAGCAGTTGATCCTGAGGGCATGGGTTTACCGAATGAGACAGTCACCGGATACGGCAACTTTGACGGAACTTTTCTGAAGAATTTTCCGCCCTCAAAGCTGAAGATACTCCCCCAGACACGGTCAAGGTTTACGGGTATGATTGGAACATCCACTTTTTTCATAATCCTTTCAAAACCCCTTTTAAATTCCATTATATTCCCTGTTCTGGAGATTCCCCCCTCGGCAAAGATACAGACCAGCTCTCCGGCCATCAGGGCCTCCCTCACTATGGAAAATGATTCTACTATTTTCTTTGGACTGTCTGTGGCCGAAACCGGTATGGCCTTCATGATATTCAAAAATGGTTTTAAGAATTTATAGCTAAAGATTTCCCGCAGCATCATAAAACGAATAAACCGCTGAGTACTCGCGAGTACAAGATTCCCGTCACTGTAAGAAACGTGATTACAGACAAGCAGTGCTCCACCTTCCTTCGGAATGTTCTCTTTACCAATAACTTTAATCTTGTAAAAAGTATGAGTAATAAGATAAGCAATAAACCTTAAAAGGAACTCAGGAAGAAGTCTACAGATATATGCAATGACAAAAAAAGAAAAAAACCCGAAAGTAATAAAGATCATGGCAGGGCTAAATTGCAAAACGTTAATAAAAAGCCAAAGCATTGCTGAAGAGAGAAGTATACTACAAAACGCGATGAAATTGTTTGTTGCCAGAATTCGTCCTTTTCCGTCAGCCGGGCTTTTTTGCTGAATATAAGCACTAAGTGGTATTACAAACAGGCCACAACTGACTCCCATAAAAAAGAGATCGGCCATGGTAATCCAGTAAGATCTGAAAGATACTCCAAGAACGAGTGAAAATATACCAAGACCGATGGCCCCAATCGGAACCAGGCCAAACTCAACTTTTTCCTGTGACCAGCGTCCGGCAAGAACACTTCCGGTAGCCACACCAACTCCTGTTGATGCAAGCAAAACACCTGTCATGGAATCACTTATTTTCATCATGTTCTTCGCATAAAGCAGAACATTCATTTGATACAACGCACACAAAAACCAAAAATAAGCATAGCCTGCTATACAGAGAAATAACGGTCTGGATTGTTTGATCTCGATGATATTATGATAAATATCCTTCAGGAAGTTGATTTCGAATGGTTTCTTAGAACCTGATGCAGGAACATTGGTTATATAGCGACTACTGAAGACACCTGTTACGGCAGCAATAATAAACACCGTTGATGCCATATGTGCCTTGTTATCAAACAGGTCAAGGAGTTGCCCTCCAACTATTGTTCCCGCTATCATGGCAAGGAAAGTCCATAACTGGACCATGCCATTTGCCTTTGACAGCTCGTCATCAGAAAAAATCTCGGGAAGGATTCCATATTTAGAAGGGCTGAACAGAGCACTTTGCATTCCCATGAGAAAGAGGACTATCATCATGGCATAAACGCTCCCTGAATAGAAAGCTGCAAATCCCATACACATGACGACAACCTCTCCTCCCTTGACCCAGAACATGATAACTTTCTTGCTATACCGATCTGCCAGAAACCCGGCGTAAGAAGAAAAAAGGATAAAGGGAAGCACCAACATCACTCCGGCCAGAGCAATATACTGACTTCCCCCACCGGCCCTATCAGCAAAACTGTTTACCGCTATTAGTGAGATCACAAGCTTGAACGCGTTATCGTTAAACGCGCCCAGAAACTGAGTAACTAAAAGAGCCCTAAAGCCATTCGATTTAAATGATGTTTTAACCATTGTTTTATCTTTCAAAAGTTCCGTATTTTAAGAAATATTTTATCTGATCAATAACCGAGGTATTTCTCATGATAAAGGCGTGACTACTCCCAACGACCAAGAAGTCAGACATCTCCTGTAGTTTCGCACTCTCGACAGACACCTTGCCATCATCCTCTCCCGGTATAAGAGGAGAAAACCATGGATCAAAAGTCTTATTACCCGTAATAATACCGACACATGCATCAATAGCCTTCATTGAACCTGGCAAACTGCTTGAATCAGTACCTAACTGCTGTCCCGCAGGCCCCATAACTAACTTGTAAATATAGATATCTTTAACCATCTTGTAAAATCACAAGTTTTTACAAAGATTGGAGACTTGTTCATAGGCATTATTTACTTTGTATTGCTTTTTAGAAAATAGAAATTCAGAGTTCAGGAAATAACTACTTGGCAGAAAGGGCAAGCCGAAAACCGTAGGTGCTGTTACTGCAGCAAGGACAGTGGAAGTTCCGTTGAGCCGCACGAATGTTCTTTGAGCCACCTAACCAGGAACCACCACGGAGAACCCTGGGCCCGAAGGACAAAAACTGCCGTAATTCCGACCCTTTCGGGTTTGCCTTTGGGCTCCTTTTGTAATACTTTGAGCCATACCTGTCCGATACCCATTCATATACATTTCCACTCATATCATAT
>CAXMPV010000166.1:0-4332 GCA_964195175.1 uncultured Thermodesulfobacteriota bacterium
CAACGATGTCTGACTCAAATAAGAGAAAACAGGAGTTTTACCTTTCAGTAAATGAGACTGCTAAAAAGCTGAGATCATTAGCAGATGAACTGGAAAAAGGAGCTGTAACCATCGACGAACAAACATGTTCGATAGCACCTGATACAGAAGTGAAGTTTAGTCTGAAAGCCAAAGGTGACACATTCTCTGTCAAGTTGAAATTAAAATCAGCAAACCCATTATCAGAGACAGAGGAAGAAGAAGACAAATCTACATCATCCACAGAAACTGGTGACGAAAGCTACATGGATTTGAAGAGACGTATGTCAAAAGAGTTCAAAGCCATTAAGAATAGTTGCATACAAGAGCAAACTCTCCCGGAAACTGATCTGGTAGAACGATTTTACCTGGATTCGAAAACAATGTGCACTTACCCGAGCAAGGGAAAAGACTTTTTTGAAACCTATTTGAAACAAGTAGAACTTTTTTACGAGGCGTTTAAAACTTCAGACCTTAAAGCCATGAGCGCAGCAGTAACAGCTCTCGTGGAGATCAGAAAAGATTGTCATGAGAGGCACAAATAAATGGAGTCAGTAACACAGATTTTCCCACTCAGAACTCAATGACGTACTCCCTTTATATGTATAAATTTTCACTTGCTTTCTAAAAAACAATTTACTAGACTCGAGGAGTCCAAAATTTAATTTGTTTAGCCTGTTTTTGCACTTTCTTACCAGGTTAATTTCACCAGAGTTCTTAATGTCATGTAAAATAATTTGCAAAAAGTAACTCTGTTAATTCTTTCTGTTAGACGAAAGGAGCAATAAATGCCTTTAACTGAACACGTAACAAAAGCCGAGGTAAAGAGAGTATGCGATATACTTGAATTGAGAGATTGGTCTTTAATAGCTGATCCCGTAGTTTCAGATGAAGAGGCTACTAAGGTCCTGGAAATGGTAAATACTACAAAAATGGATATCAAACTTGATACTTTCCGACAGGGATTGGAAGTTGAACTGGAACATGGTACGATATTTAAGGACGCAAATATAACCAATAACCATCCAATACTGACCGGAAAAATTGTATTGGCGCATCTGAAAGAGACTATGGATTATTATAAGAGAGTTGAGGTTGCCGAGATCGAAGGCGACCTTCTTGCAGCAGTACGCTCAAAAAACCTTGAAAGAATAGAATCCAAATATAAGAAGCTTATTGAAGCGCAAAATATTCTGTTTACGTCAGTTGCCGATCAACTCAAGAAGGATACATAGCACAGACAAGTTAAAAGTGCCTTACGTGATCTAAAGTGCCTAAAGTTAAAAGAATTGAATTTGTATTATTGAGAAATAATTACACCCGTTTCACTCTTAACTTTAGGCACTTCAAACTTTAGTTCACTTCAAACTTTTCTTAAAACCCTCACTGATATCTTGACTGAATCTGTTTCACTCTTTCCGCGAATATCGCTGCTTCGTCTTTTCTTCCAATTTCCTCATAGAAGTCTACCATGTTCACCAACACTGTTGCAACGAATGGGTGATCTTTACCATAAGACTTTTCATAAATCTCAAGTGCCCGTATATAAAAGGACTCAGCCGTATCGTTTGCACCCAGGTAGTGATTAAGTGTCGCCAGATTGTTCAGTGCCGTGGCAATATCAGGATGATCTGCGCCAAGGGTCTTCTCTTCTATACTCAATGCCCTCTCGAAGACAGGCACCGCTTCAGTATATTTACCCTGATCTTGAAATAGCCCACCCAGACTGTTCAGTGTGGCGATGACACTGGGATGATCTGCACCAAAGGCGTTCTCGTATATACTTAAAGCTTCCTTATAAAGAGGTTCTGACTCAACGTATCTATCCTGAGCCAGATACATATCTGCTAGATTCTGCAGGACTGTGGCAACTTTTGGGTGATCCGATCCAAGCCCCTCTTCATAAATCGAGAGTGCCTGCCTGAAGAGAGGTTCCGCCTCAGAAAATCTTCCGTACGTCCAGTAAAGCGTTCCCAGCAGATTTTTGGAAATGGCAATGCAAGGGTGATTAGGAGCAAATGTCTCTGTTGCAACCTTTATTGCCTCTTCACACACCTTTATTGCATCTGCATATCGCCTCTCTTGTAAAAGTTGAGAAGCTTTATCGTTTAACTCCTCCCACAAATCCTCCTGTGCAAATGCAGGCAAAGCAAACAATGCAGCCAGAATCATAATCAAAAAAACTCTGACACCGCAAGAAGCCAGATGCCTTGTTATATTTACCGGTTTTTTCACTGTTATTACCCTTTCTAAGTTATAAATGGACGAGGCAATCTGTTTTTCTGCCATGTCGTCAATGTGTAAATTTTCATAGTATACGTAGCATTCTACATGCAAACAGGCTTTATTCAATTTCTTTAAATAAAATTAATTTTACCAACCACAGTCACGTATTATATAAGCACAGACTGTATCAAGCCTTAAGACAGCCAGCAGACAATATAGCACTACTTTTTATATTCTTAACCAAAAATTAACAATTTCCTTATTCTCAGTTAACAATAGAATCATAATATTCCACCTGAAAGTAATAACGGTTTTACTACTAAAACGCAGAAGCCACAGTAAAAATTTCTGTGTCTTAGTAACTTTGTAACAGCTTTGAAATTTAAAATAACTAGTTATTAAAAACAAAACAAGAAAGGATTTTAAAATGAGAATATTTTTAGTTGTAAGCTGGTTGGCAATTGGTATCTTAACCATAAATCTGTTTTTTGAGCCTATGAAGGATGTATCTGCTCAGGATGACGATTTAAATATACAATTGAAAAAGATGGAAGAGATGATGCAACAGCAACAGGTAATGATTGATGACCTGAAAACCAGGATAGAAATACGGGAAGAGGTCGATCTAACCTCCCTCTCTGCTATTGACGAAGGAGTAATCGGAGAAAAGGTTGATGAATATTTTCAAAAAGGCGAAGGCAAGGGAATGTGGTCTGAACTTATAGAGCGTCCTAAATTGGGATACAAAAAAGGCTTCTATTTTGAAACAAATGATAAGAAATTCTCGATGAAGATAAACGGCAGACTACAGTTTCGATATAGCTATGAGGATAGAGACAATGTACATGACTCGGATGAACAACAGGATGACAGCTCTTTCAGGTTACGCCGTGCACGTGTGAAATTTTCAGGTAATGCGTACGAACACTTTAAATACAAGATTGAGCTGGCGCTCGCCTCTACAGGCACCGTAGACGGGAGCAAGGCGGCAGAGCTGTACGACTTCTGGGTATCTTATAACAAAAACCCTGCCATGAGTGTCCAATTCGGCCAGTGGAAGGTTCCATGGAACCGTCAGCGTGTCGTTTCTTCCCAGAACCTGCAGTTGATCGACCGTGCAACCTCACAGGATGTATTTACAATGGACCGACAGATAGGCGCTATGTTACACGGGAAGTTGTTTAATAAAAAGTTTGAGTATTACACAGGAATATTCAACGGCAATGCCAGGAACCAGAAAGAGAATGGTAACAACGAGAATCTATATATAGCAAGGGTCTCCTGGAACCCTTTCGGCGCTTATGGAAAGGGTATAGGAGAGGTTGAGAGCGACATCAATTTCTCAGAAAAACCAATTGTCCACCTGTCAGCCGCTATAGCATATGATGGCGCTGCAGACAGGGATGCATTTGGTGCTACTACCATGACTCTCGACCGCCTTGGTACTGTAACATTAAAGGAGGGAAACAGAACCAGTGTTGTCGCAGAGTATGGGCTTAAATACAAGGGTTTCTCAACAAGCGCGGAAGCTTATTGGAGAAAGTTTGATGATGTACGCGCAAACAATCTTGGCTCCGTTGGTTCCAGCGCGGTCATTGACAGGGGTTTCTTTGCACAGGAAGGTTATTTCGTTATACCAAAGAAATGTGAGTTAGCAGCCCGTTATTCACTTGTTGATTATGATGATCAAAGACAAGTGGATGCTATACGGGAAACCACATTAGGTGTGAACTGGTTCTTTAATGAGACTCACGATAACAAACTGCAGTTTAACTTTATCCGTCAGGACAATGAGAATCCCAGAAGTGCAAGTGCACTAAAACGGTCTGATGACATTGACTACACTTATCGCTTACAGTACCAGATTGCATTTTAAGGCGGTGTAAGAACCAAACAATCAAAATATTAGAAGAAAATTTAATTCTAATTACAAGGAGGAGCAATAATTATTATGAAAAAATTATTTCTGGCAGTAGCTTTTTTAAGCCTTTGTCTGGCCGGTATATCTTCCACCGGACAGGCGGTAGAAGTCGATCCGGATATTAAATCCTATATTAAAGCAGGCGGTGTTTCCGGAAATCTGAACAG
>CAXMPV010000167.1:0-4245 GCA_964195175.1 uncultured Thermodesulfobacteriota bacterium
TGTCAGTTAGGAGTCAGGTAGCAGAAGCCGTAAAGATGCTGATGGAAAGAAAGGATATTTCGGTTTACTTGATTGGGATTGGAGACCCTCTGAAGGCTTCACCGATTCCTGTAAAAGATAAAAATGGACATACAACTGGTTATGAGCTTGATATGGAAGATAACACGATCATGACAAAACCGGATCCGGACTTATTGCAGGAGATTGCCGACGTAACCGGTGGGACATATATTCATGATGCTACCGGTGATGAGCTTATGAGCATTTTTGAAGGTGTTATCGCGGATCATAGAAAAGTCTTGGGGGTAAAGACCAGGAATACAGTTAAGGATGTTTCTCAATATTTTCTTGGCGGAGTACTTATTCTTTTGCTACTCTTTTTGTTGTTGTAGGGTGGGCATTTCCCATCAATAAACAAACAGGAAGGTTTTGCTACATTAGTAATATATAATATGTAAAGGGAGTATAAAATGATGACGAAAGAAGATGTTAAAATTAATCCGGGAAAGTTGTTTATTAATGGCAAATGGGTAGATTCTGTTTCAGGTAAGACATTCGACACGTTAAACCCTGCAACAGAAGAGGTCTTAACATGTGTTGCAGAAGGGGATAGCGCTGATATTGACCTTGCGGTTACTGCCGCTCGTAAGGCATTTGAAGAGGGCCCATGGAGAAATATAGATGCTCGGGACAGAGGCCGTGTTCTATTAGAGATAGCGAATTTAATAGAAAAGAATGAAGACGAATTAGCCTTACTGGAAACGTTGGATAATGGTAAGCCGATCAGTGAAACAACAAATGTAGATATTCCTCTTGTTATTGATTGCTTTATATATTATGCGGGATGGGCTGATAAAATTCATGGCGAGACTATACCGGTTAGAGGGGATTTTTTTAATTATACCCTGAGAGAGCCTGTTGGTGTTGTGGGACAGATAATACCGTGGAACTTTCCATTACTAATGGCTGCATGGAAAATAGCGCCTGCACTAGCTTGCGGCAACACTGTAGTCTTAAAACCTGCCGAGCAGACCCCATTAACTGCTTTGAGATTAGGTGAGATTTGCCAGGAGGCGGGTTTGCCTGATGGTGTTCTTAATATTGTGCCCGGTTATGGCCCTACGGCAGGAGCAGCGCTTGCAGAACATATGGATGTAGATAAGATTGCCTTTACGGGTGCACATACTACTGGGCGTATCATAATGCAGGCGGCATCAAAAAATTTAAAACGGATATCACTGGAGTTGGGTGGAAAGTCTCCTAACATAGTATTTGCAGATTCTGATATAGATAGTGCTGTAGACGGTGCAATGACGGGTATATTCTTTAATCAGGGAGAAGTCTGTTGTGCCGGTTCCAGATTATTCCTTGAAAAGAGTATTCATGATGAGTTTGTAGAGAAATTATCAAATAAGGCTGCAGGTATGCGTGTCGGGAATCCTGAAGATGCTGCTACGCAGATGGGAGCGCAGGTCTCTAAAGAGCAGTTTGATAAGATATTGGGCTATATTGATATTGGAAAGAAGGAGGGCGCAAAACTGGTAACAGGCGGTGAGCGGAGTGGAGAGAAGGGATATTTCATTAAGCCTACTATTTTTGATGCAGTTGACAACAATATGAAAATAGCAAAGGAAGAAATTTTTGGTCCGGTAGTGTCTACAATTACATTCGATGATGTTAGCGAGGTGGTAAGGCAAGGCAATCTATCGATTTTCGGCCTGGCTGCTGCTGTTTGGACAAGGGATATAAAGAAGGCTCACAGGCTTGCCAAAGACTTGAAGGCCGGTACAATCTGGATTAATACGTATAATGCCCTAGATACTGCTTCGCCATTTGGTGGATATAAGCAAAGTGGTTTTGGTAGAGAGTTGGGGGTTCATGCTTTAGAGTTATACACTCAGGTAAAAAGCGTATGGATAAACCTTGGCGATTAGTCATTGACCATCGATTCAACTTTTTAAATTAATATATGGTTTTGTGAATAGATGGAATAGAAAGTTTCATGTAAAAATTTATATTGAGTTTTTTTTCTAATTTGATATAAGAGTTGTTGCTTAGGTCTTTTACCTGCCGATTTTTTTGTATAGAGACTTGGTAAATACATCCCACACTGAAAAGCTGCATTTAATGGATTGTTGGCAAGCACAGGCCATAATTTGTCGCAAATCATATCATGTAACTGTTTTAGGCTAAAACAATCGGTATAAAAAATTCAAGAAATAGTGGTGACAATGAAGACAAAATACGCAATTCAGATATTGACCATCTTTGTATTTCTTGTTCTTCCAAAAAATACTCTTCTTGGTCTTGATAACCGTAGTTATTTTTATGATCTCGGCGTTTCTCATTACGATCAGGGTGATATAGATGGTGCCATTTCGGCCTGGGAAAGAGCAGTAGTAGTGAATCCGGAGTTTGTGGAAGCGTACTATAACCTGGGAAATGCCTACGAGGAAAAAGGGTTATTGGTCAAGGCCATGTCTGCCTGGGAAAAGGTTATAGAGATTACTCCATTTGATATTGATGTATATTTCAATATGGGAGTTGCATATACCAGGAAGGGTCTGTATGCAGAGGCTATAGACGTATTCAGAAATGGACTGGACATTGATTTTGATGATCCGGGAATACATTATTTTCTTGGTATTGTGCTTATGAACACCGGAGAATTAGATAATGCAATTAAGGAATTTAAATATACATTGGCCTTAAGTCCTGACCATGCGGGAGCCTGTTATAGTTTGGGTAATGCTTTTTTTGATAAAAACATGCTGGATGATGCGCTTGTATCGTATAGAGAGGCCGTGAATATTAATGCTAATCATGTAGATGCGTATAATAACATGGGTTCGGTTTTATACGATAAGGGCATGCTTGATGATGCCATAGCTGCATGGAAAAGGGCAATTGAGATCAATCCGAACTTTGTAGATGCTTATTATAATCTTGGAAATGCGTATGATGAAAAGGGGATGTTTTACGAGTCGGTTTCTGTGTGGAGAAAAGCACTTGAACTAAATCCGGACATGTTAGATGCTCGTTATAATCTTGGAGTTGTTTACACTGAAAACATGATGCACAGAGAGGCAATCAATGAATTCAAGCAGGTTTTAGCGTCACGGCCGGGTGATATTGAAACGCTGGTTAGCTTAGGGCTTGCTTATAAGAGTGGCGGGCTGGTTAACAATGCAATTGGTAAGTTTAAAACGGTTCTTGGTATTCAGCCTGACAATGTTTCTGCTCTTAACAATCTTGGCCTTATTCGCCTTCAGAAGGGGCAATATGATAATGCAATTTCATTATTTAGAAAGTCAAGGCAGATTAAACCGGATTATCTGGAAGGATTATATAATCTTGGGTTGGCATATTACTTTAAGGGCGATCTTGATGTGGCTATTAGTTCATGGGAGGAAGTGGCAAGCATTGATCCTGGATATAAAAATGTGCACAACGATTTATCTGTGTCTTATAAGAAGAGAGGATCATTCAATGATTCAATAGCGGAACATGAAAGAGCGCTTGAAGAGCTGGGCAACTGCGATAGGAGTTTTTCGGTTGTACTCCCTGCTCGTGTAAAGGAGAAAGATATGCTAGTAGTGAATCGGAGGAAGCTGTTGCCAGCGGTAACAATTGGCTTGACTAAGGAAGAGGCTGAGAAACTTGCGAGGGTACTTGGTGAGAGTAATGTGGAAATTAGTTTTTGTCTGAATCTCCTTGCTGACATCGATTTCGTGGTGCTGGAAGAAAAAATTGCAAGTATTAGATAATTAATGCCGAAAAAAATTTGTATATCCGTAGTAGGAAGTGGTGATGAAGAGCTAAATCCTCAAATCGCTAAAATAGCGAATGAAGTGGGTAGGGAAATCGCAAGTCGAGGTGCAGTTTTAATATGTGGCGGACTCGGCGGGGTAATGGTTGAAGCTGCTAAAGGGGCCAAAGAGAACGGGGGCCTTACGGTCGGGATTCTACCAGGTGAAGACACTGGCAGTGCAAATCCTTTTATAGATGTTGCTTTGTCGACAGGTTTGGGTTTTGCGCGGAATGTTATAGTCGCATATTCCGGGGATGCTGTAATTGCCATAAGTGGCAGGCTAGGCACTCTTTCGGAAATCAGTTATGCCCTTTTAAAAAAGAAACCTGTAATTGGGATTCATACTTGGAATTTAGAACAGTTATCTGGTAGAATGCCTTCATTCGAGGCACAATCGTACAGTAACAGCGTAATAATGTGCGACAATGCGGAGG
>CAXMPV010000168.1:0-4234 GCA_964195175.1 uncultured Thermodesulfobacteriota bacterium
CAGTTGTCTCTATATCATTTTCAGACATAAAGCCATTCATCCAGACATCGCTTGGTTCACCTGGAAAGCCTTCCATTAGTAGCGGTAGCTGGACTTCCGGTAGCGCAGGTGGTGCGGGAGTGCGAAGCACCGGAGGTGTGCCGGATGATGTTCCTGCAAATAAAACACCATTTTTGTCAATGGCCAGACAATGGATTTCGTCTTCATCCGCATCATAAAGGACAGACGCATCTCCATTTGGAGTTATCTTGTAGATAAGGCCTTCCGGCTCACAGGAGGCATAAATATTGCCATCACTATCAATTACAAGGTCGAGTATATTTGAAAACGGAGAATCAAAAAACACCGATGGAATGCCGTTATCTGAAATCTTATAGATTACTCCGTTGTCACCGGTAGCCGCATATATGTTACCGTTTTTATCTCAAATCATATCCCATATATATGGAACAGGAAGTTCGCAGAACATCTCTCCTTCGCCCTTCGATGTGATCCGGTAGATCCTGCCGTGAGGTAATGTACCGGCGTAAATATTTCCTGCAGAATCGACAACGAGGGTTTGGACGTGTAGCTCAGGGGTTTTAAAATATTCTACAACATTTCCATCGTGGCTTACTTTGAATATAGAGCCCGGATTTCCGGTACCGGCAAATAGTGAATCAGTACCGTCTGCCACCATGCACCAGGCATATGCTGCCGGTATTTCATTAATTTTATTTTTGCCGGGTGATAATGTGAACTTTCCTAAACTATTTACCGACACATTGTGCAGCTTTCCTTTTGAAATATCTACCGGATCAGTGTTTGCCCACATTTTGGTACTAACTGCATATGTGAATGGGGTGTTTAATACGAAGGTAGTAAAGCCCATCAAGATGATGAGGAAATTGAAATATCTAAAGAATTTTTTCATTAATTAGCAGGGTAGGCACAGCCCACATAAAGTTAAAATTTAACTCTCACTGTTTACAAACAGAGTGATAGTCTGTTTGCCATTGATAAGCCAATCAGTCGGAATTTGTTTGACCATTTCACTCCATAGCGGGGTGACGCCACTCTGATTTGACAGTGACATTATACTTAAAAAAGAATTTGGCAGAGATGGAAAATCTTCACCCATATACGTCAGGCCTTTTCTATTCAATCTGATTTTGACTATTATATTATCATTGCGTTCTCCATCTTCAAAGTGATCTATTAGCTGTTCAAAGCTGGACGGAGAAAAGTGACCGGGAGCAGTTGTCATCTCCAGCATTTTGCTATTCATAGCATCGCATACTATTACCTGTATGCTGCTTCCGGGAGCAACATCATCAGGTATCTTGATTTTTACCGGTATAGATGTATAGTCCCGGGTATATGGTCTTAATCTTATATCCAGGAGTACCTCCTCTCCCGGAGAAACCCATTTATTACTGACTCTGATATTGTCAATAGATGCGATATTGTTCTGCTCTGAAATGTTGGCAACTAATTTAATAGATTCTATTTCAGCGGTTTTGAATTCATTATTGAGTAACATTGTAATTGGCTCAATAACATTGTAAATTGGAAACCAGGATGAGCCTGAATCAAAATATTCATTTTCTATCCTGACAGGCTCTTTTCTTCCGGCAATACTAATATCCAGTTCGAGCGACATGGACTTATCACCAACAGTTTTTTCAGTAGCGAGTAGTGCATTCTCAATTGCCATTTGTAGAAGAAGAGGAGTCAATATTCTGTCATGAACCACTTCAAAGTTATATGTGACATTTAAAGAGCCTCGTATTTCCGCCCGGCAGGGTATCATCCTGGTATATTCGCCAATTTTTCCGGCAATAGCGGATCTCCTGTCCTGCGTGATCCGACCAATGATTTTACCGGGTGAAGCCATTTTAGTTGAGGTGTCTCGACTTGCAAGTATTGTATGAACCTCTGCCGTTGCCATAGGCAGGTCTGTGTTTCCGATTTGAATTATTGGATGACCAAAAGCTAGAATGTCATTGCCATCTCTATATGTTACTGTTCCTATAGCAGACGCGCTCAGATCTCCTCTGATTATTTCAACTGCAACTGCTGAACCTGGCATGAAGTTAGTTAAATCTGCGGGTTCACCGTCTTCACCGCTGCTGCTGTGAAGAGAAAATCTTCCGATTTTACCGAATAGAGGGCTTAATCTGGTCAGGCTTTGATGATCGAATCCTGAGACAATTAATGGTGTTTGAATTGGTACAAGATCAAGTATAAATGGTTGTCTGGAATTGGTGCTTTCAAACATTTCGTCTTCATGCCGCAATCCATATGATTCTAATCTGGCTACTACATTTGGATCTTGTCTATTCAGTGACGTGCTCCAAACATTGTCACTACCTGTATGAGAACTATTTCTGTTTCGTGAGTCAATTTCCAGTACGTCCATCATTGCTTTTATTGGGGTTACTCCGGCAATTGCATCTTTTGAATAGCTCCATCCGTGGGACACTGCTCCTACAAGTTTGTCATCAATATAAACAGGACTGCCACTCATACCGGCGATAATACCGGTCTTCTCCAGGGGGCCTCCTGCCATCTTTATGAGAATCATATCGTTCCTTGCTTCCCAGTTTTTTAATACCCCCAGTACTTCTATATCAAATGATTCTATCTGTTTTCCGGAAAATACAGTTCTTCCATAGCCCTTCATTCCGGGCTTGATCTCGTCAGTATCCATCGTCTCCCATGCAAGGACTAAATGCGATGAAAACAGCAATACTGCACAACAGAGAATGACTATTTTTTTTGCGTTTATCATTATTTTTTCTTAAATAACACACTAATAATTCACTTAAGAATCGATCTAAATCTATCAGCTTGCCATTTTCTTGTCAAGGTGATATATTTGAAAACATAAATAGGTAGTTGGATACATATACACAGTAATTCAAAGAGCATGTTGGTTCAAACTAAGTGGAACTAATTTCACGCGGAATAGTTGATTTTATGACGGCTAAAATTCTAAATCTGAAAAATCCGGATACATACACGGAAAACATTAAGGTTGCTGCAAATGCATTGCTCTCAGGCAAGATAGTCGCATTTCCGACTGAAACTGTATATGGTTTGGGTGTATGTGCTGACAACAGTGCTGCCATAGATAATTTATACCGTGTTAAGCAGAGATCCAGAGATAAAAAATCATCTATCATGATATCAAAGCCTGAAGAGGTATCAAAATACGTAAAGCATGTACCACTGATTGCCGAAAAACTGATTAGTGCATTCTGGCCCGGCCCTTTAACTATCATCATGGATACTGACGATAATAATACCGTGGGCTTGAGAAATCCAGACAACCGTGTTATAAGAGACCTTATCAATGAGGTGGGAATACCAATTGCTTCTACAAGCGCAAATATTTCAGGAGGGTCTCCCGCAATAGATGTGCAACAGGTAATAAATAACTTTTCAGATAAGATTGATGTTATTCTTGATGGCGGGCCGGCAGAAGCAGGTCGCCCTTCAACTATAGTAAAAATTTGGGACGATACGTATGAAATTATTCGTCATGGTGTAATTGGAAAAGAAAGGCTTAGCAGGTGTTTAAATGAAGATTGCTTTAGCGTCAGACCATAGAGGATTTGAATTTAAAAATGTAGTTGCCAGACATCTTTCAGATATGGGTCATGAACCCGTTGATTTTGGAACTAAAAACGGCGACGACTCTGTAGACTATCCCGACTACGGTCTTAAGGCTGCAAAGGCCGTCTCAACTGGAGAGTGCGATCGTGCTATACTGATATGCGGAACAGGACTGGGGATGTCACTTATCGCAAATAAGGTTAAAGGCGTACGGGCAACAGTATGCCACAATCCATTTACAGTGGAGATGAGTAGGCGGCACAATGATGCAAATGTGTTGTGTTTAGGGGTGGATGTAATAGATCATGACTTATTGGAAGAGAAGTTAAAACTGTTTCTTGAGACAGAATTTGAAGGCGGCAGACACGCCAGGCGGGTCGATAAGATTATGGCTGCTGAATCGGATTAATAAATTATTGAAAAAGAATTAATTAATTTATCTCAATGATCTTGGCTTTTTTGGGCTTTTTGAATTGAAATATTTCAGGTTTGAGAGGTTCGTTTATAATAATGTTGTTCAGGTTTAAGTTTAAGGTCGTATCTGTATCCGGCCAATGTATCTGAATTGTTGCTGGAACGCGCTGGCCATCTATTGCTGCATAATCATGGAATGACGCCTGTGCCTTGATAGAAC
>CAXMPV010000169.1:0-4226 GCA_964195175.1 uncultured Thermodesulfobacteriota bacterium
CCACAAACAGCGTTGCCAGTGGTATTACACATTTCAACTTCAGTTTCAAAATAATTTCTCCTTTTTTAAGGTAACATGGAGAGTACTGATCGTTGTAAGTCAAGGGCTTGTATCGTTTCTTTAAAATATCATATGCCATTAAAACTATGTGGTCAAGCTGAAACTTTCAAATGAAATATGTAATTAATAGTCCCATAAAGCCTTGAATCACCTCCTAAGTATAGAATAAAATATTTAACAAGCAACGGCAAATGATGTATACTTGATGGGTTAAAATATAAAGTGACACTAACTGTGATTGAAATATGGAAAGAGCAAGACCTGCAGGATATTTACATACAGGATTAGATAGATACGAGGTTTTTGATTTTCAAGAGGATGGATTAGGAAAGCTAAAGTCATTCATAAAGAGAAAAAAGCTGCCCTTCAGTTTTCATGTACCATTTTTCAGACCCTCATATTTTCCCTATACTGGAGTAACCACCTTTTTCCTTAATGACGATCCAGACAAAAGAGCACTTTCTTTTAAACTGATCGACAGCACTATGCATTATGCAAATAAATGGAGTGCTGATTTTGTCGTAACACACCTAACCTGGAAGGACGATTCTCCTGACAGAAAAAAGGTGATGGATCTTGCGAGTGATACAAAGTCAAAATTCTGTGATCTGGCGGACAGATACGAGCTGCCCATTAATGTTGAGTTCGGTGGGTATTCGGGACATTTTCATGAACCTGAACAATTTGTAGATTTTGTTAAAGATCACTCTTCATTGGGTATCTGTATTGATATTGGCCATACATCACTTATATCCGGAATACGAAACCGTAATTTTTTCAATGATATAGAAATTATGGCACCGTATACCAAATCAATACATGTATGGAACACAAAGGGACTAGAGCACAACAAAAAGCACAATCACGTACCTGTCCATCCCTCACAAAAGGCAGAAGACGGATGGGTAGACATAAAGAAAACACTCGAAATAATATTAGGACACAATAAAGACTGCAACATAGTATTTGAATATAACCATACATATTACGACAACATACCCGATGAGGTTCAGGAAGGTATAGATTGGGTGAAGGGAATAGTTAACAGAAAATGACAGATAATAAAGATTTCAGGGTTTTGTTTATCAACTGTAATACAATGATGGATGTCCTTCTACCTGTAGGGCTCTCCTTGATATCGGCATGCCTCAAAGAAAAAGATTTTGGGGTAAAGTTGTTTGACACCACTTTTTACAAAACTGCAACTGAAACTGGTGATGAAGCAAGAGCAAAAAATCTTCAGGTAAAGAAGACAAATCGTGAGGAATTTGGACTGGTATACAAAGATACCGATATGTTTGAAGATCTTAAAAAGATGATAGAAGAGTACAAACCGGATATCATCGGATTATCCTGTATAGAATGCACCTATGAACTTGGTATAGAAATGCTGAATAGCATAAGGTGTTATTATAACGTTCCCATGATTGTTGGAGGCATCTTTGCCACTTTTGCACCTGCGGAGATTATTACTGAAGACTGTGTAGACATGGTATGCGTAGGAGAGGGAGAATACGCACTTGTTGAACTGTGCACTAAGATTAGAGAGAAGCAGGACATAACATCAGTACAAAACATGTGGATTAAGCAGGACGGCAAGATATACAAAAATGGAATTAGAAAGCCAGTAGATCTTGACGAGCTGCCGTTTCAGGACTGGACTATATTCGAGCCCAGGAGATTTTACAAGCCGATGGGAGGTAAGATCTCTATGACCGGCACGTTTGAAATGAACAGGGGCTGTCCATACAGTTGCCGATTCTGCAGTGATTACGGTCTCAATAAACTTTATGCAAACAACGGCGGTTATTATAGAGAAAAAAGTATCAAAAGACTCATTGACGAGATGAAAGAAAAAAAGGAGAGATATAATCTCGAATTTGCATATCTGGTAGCCGAAAGTTTTCTTACTACCAAAAGAGAGAGGATAGCTGAGTTCATAGAACTTTATAAGGAAGTGGACATACCGTTCTGGATCGAGGCAAGACCTGAATCAATTAATGCAGAAAATATTAAGCTCCTTGAGTCTTCAGGTTGCGAAGGAATAAGTCTTGGTATCGAAAGCGGCAACATGGAACTGCGTCGTAATCTTCTTGGCAGAAACATGAACGATGAGACTATATTAAAGGCTTTCAGCCTTTTGGAGAAATCCAGTCTCAGGGTTAGCGCTAACAATATCATCGGTTTTCCCACTGAAACCAGGGAAAATATTTTTGAGACTATTGAGTTTAACAGAAAAATAAATGTACCGGGTGTTATGGTGTCACTATACAATCCTTATAAAGGCACTGCCTTACGCGAATACTGTGACGAAGAAGGACTTATGCAAAAAGATGCACATGCCGGTGATTACAGATCTGAAACCGTATTAAACATGCCACAAATTTCCAGGGAAGAGCTTCTCAACCTTCAGAAAACATTCCCTTTATATGTAAAGTTTCCCAAGAGTGAGTGGCCAAGGATTGAGAAATGCGAAGGTAACAGCCAGGAAGCAGAGACCTTGTACGAAGAGTTGTCTCGTGAATATACAGAAAAATATCTATAGTCACTGCATGGTTCCAAGTGTAATTTGAGTCCTTCTTTTTGCCTGCAATTCGGGCAGTTAAAATCAGTGAAGAACAAGAAGAAATACAAAATATTATTGCTAATTGCTGGCTGCGTAATTCTTGCCGCACTCATATACAAAGTTGGACCCTCCACTATTTATCATCAACTCGTTGCTCTGAAATGGAAGATTTTACTTCTGCTTTTACCATTTTCACTTGTTTTCGTCCTCGATACGCTCGGTTGGAAGTATTCATTTAAAGAAGATAAGATAAGCTTTAAAGACCTCTTCATAATAAGACTTGCCGGAGAATCGGTGAATTCTATCATACCATCTGCAAATTTTGCAGGTGAGCCTTTAAAAGCCTATTTCCTCAAGAGACACAACATTTCAATGCTTGACGGTATGGCCTCCGTTATTATCTCAAAAACGATGATGACGATAACACAGATAATTTTCGTAATGATTGGAGTTGTATTTTTTCTGTATAAATTAAATGTATCGAGTACTCGTTTAATAGGTTCAATCGCAATTATACTGTTAGGAATACCCGTAATAATGTTCATTATCTTTATTCAGAAACACGGTCTCTTTGCTTTCCTGTTGAAACTATTGAGAATGCTGAGGATAAGGATACGTTATATTGAAGAGAGGGAAATCCGGTTAAGAGAGCTTGATGAAAATATATACCAATTTTACATTCACAACAAAAAGAAGACCTTTTACATCTTTGTCTGTTTTTTTCTGGGTTGGCTTGCTGGTGTGTTAGAAGCGTTCTTGATTCTTTATCTATTAAATATCCCTGTAGATACTGTTTCCACCTACGTTATTGAGTCACTTGCAACTGTTGCCAAAGGAATAACGTCCTTTATACCGGGAAGTGTTGGTGGACAGGAGGGAGGAATTATCGCAATTTTTATGAGTCTGAAACTAGGTGCAGGTGTTGCACTGACGTTTGGAATACTGAAAAGGTTTAGAGAGTTAATATTTATTGGCGCCGGACTCTTTATCCTGTCAAAACTTGAATGGTCGATGACAGACGCTGCTCCATTAGAAGGCGATAATCATTAATTTGTTTTCTCTTCCAGATTGCCATATAAATCTCCAAAGCCAAGGACATTCTTTGCAATAAATCCTATTGGTAGAAGATCGTCTGTAAACAGGACTACGACTTTACCGTCCTTAGAGTCGAAGACTTCCGGATCAATGCTGATCTCCGCAGCAAAACTTGCAGTTAAATTAGATCCCTTCCGTTTGTATAATTTGTCAGAGTTTACCGGGATGCGAATGGAGATTGTAGAGTCAGCAGACCTGTCCTTATAAGCGGTACTAATATTAAATTTGGCCCCATCTTCTATTTTCCCGTACATTTCACCTCTTAGGTTATAAAATGCGGAGATTCCATCGACACTTACCTTACTGTCAAGTTTGACTTCTCGTTCTCTACGAAACTCCCCGTCTTTCCATATCGTAAACTTACGTATATTATTTACATAATCATAGTCTGTAACCTTAACCCTTTCTTTGTCCCCCTTCACCTTCTTTTCATATGTACTCAATGGTTTCAGCCTGTTTATATCTTTGTCCAGTGTAATAGTTGTCTTGTAGACATTGTGCCTGT
>CAXMPV010000170.1:0-4190 GCA_964195175.1 uncultured Thermodesulfobacteriota bacterium
TATCTTTCGCTTTCAAGCTTTCTCAGTAACGGTCCTATCTCATCGAGTGGCAACACATAATCAGGGTTAACAGCCGCAAGATCATCGGCAATTTTTTGCAGCTTATTAACGCCAATATTTCCCGCAACTCATTTTATGCTATGAACAAATCTTTCAGCTTCTTTAAATATGGTGTCACCTTCTTTAAATACGACTTTCTTTTTAGTATATAGTAAACCTTTTGTGCCCATTTTTCAGAATATGCCCTGAACAGAATTAAAAAGTTGAAATACTATATTTCCTCTGCATAAGCTACATTTGAACTTGTTTTGCCTGCATTTTATACGTTTTATCATAGTGAGTCAACTATCTGCGCCTTCTTGATATCACGTATCGACACAAGATGTTCACGGGCTTCTTTTTCCAGAGATTCCTTAGCAGTATGGTAGCTCCAATAACCGGTTAAACCGGAAGAGAGCATCCCAACTATCAAAACGAAAACAAACAGTTTTTTCCAGATTTTAGTCTTGGTCATGTATATAAGTCCTTATATAGTGAGTCGAAACATTGTGCGGATCTGCACCATGCCATGTATTATTCTACATATTAGCGACGAATATTAAACATGCATTTATATGGACATTGTCAGAGGTTTTTGTTTAAATGAAGATCGTTTTTCATTCAAATAATGCCTTTATCGCATAAAGCTTTTTTGATTTCACTTCTTTAGTACAGAGTCTCAACTAAAACAAGAATGAGAGGATTAAACTATGAGTAAGAAGAGCACACCGCTTAAAAAGTCTTATATCTTTCCAATAAGTCATTCATTGTGCATAGCACTGTTTATCGGAATCATAACTTGTCTTGCGACTGATTGTATGGGGCAAAAAAAAGGATATAATTATGATCGTTTGACATATGAAACTCCGGGAGTATTAATGGCAAGTGATGTGTTACCTCCTGAGTTAAAATGGGGCAAGAACTATAGTGTGAGAGGCGTTACCGAAACAACAACAGATACAGACACATTTGGCTTTACCCACAGATTCGAGATTACGTCAATTTACGGTAACTTTGAGGCTTTTTGTATAGATATGGTGAGAATACGCGCACATGAAATTAATGTTATCGCTGTCTTACAGGATATCAAAAAAACGAGAAAATTCTCAAAAGCGGTAAAAAAAGCGAAGAAGAGTTTATACAAAAAAGCAGTCGATTTCATCTTAGACCCTGTTGACACACTAACAGGAGTACCAAAGGGCGGTTGGAGATTCATTACGCAATCCGGTGAAATGGTAAAGGGTGGACCTGAAGGGAGAGAAGGTGGTCCTGCAAATGCTCTTGCTAATTTCTTCAAACTTAAGTGCCGTTTTGCATACAAACTGGGAGTGGATGTCTACTCTACGAACAAGGAACTTCAGAAGGAACTAAACAGACTGTCGTTGGCTGGATTTGCAAGCGGTACGGAAACATCACTGCTTTTAACAAAGGCCAGTAAAAGCGCTGAAGGTTTGATGCTTAAGGACGCCAGGGACCTGAAGATAATCACACGTTCGCCTTTCTTAGATGAAATCGACAAGATGCTGCTTGATAATACTCCTGACGATCTAGAAATAATAAATCGGGAGAAGCTCAAACAGATAGTGGAAGAAAATTATGTCATCGAAGGATTCCTGAATCATTCCGATTATTCACCTCGTTACAAAACAATAATAGTACATGCACTAATAAATATGGAAGGCGTAAATAACAGGGATAATTTTATCAAACAGGCCATCCTTGTTGATAATGATGAAATAGCATTTATTTATCAACGTATGGTCAAAATGATCTACGACTACCATAAGAACGTGCAACCTGTTGTTGAGATCATTCCGGTTAGCAAGATGGTGGCAAATTACACTAAAGATCAGGCTATTATTACCGTACTTCCTATAGATAACTTATACTGGTCAGAAGTGACAGATCTTTTTGTGTCAGAGCTTTTGAAAATATCGGAATCCGAAGATCGCCCAGTCACACAGGTGATTATTGGGATATCCGGGAAAGCAACATCCCAAGCCAAAGAGGTGCTTACCGCAAGAGGAATTGTGATTAAAGAAAGCATGTAGCAGTTTAGTCTCTTACTTCTTTAAAAAAAGATGGTAGAAAAAGGATTACGGTAGTACACTAAAAATCAATGCATTCTTAATTTAATGATTTTTTGTTTTATCACGTAACTATGATTAAGAAGAAAAAATATTTGGAGGTACTAAATAACATCCTTGATACAGAGGATGATGTAACAGAACATTTCTACAAATACACCACCGACTCGCTTAAATATTACAAATGGTTGAGTGAAGATCAAAGAGAACAGATAGAAGGAATAACTACTAAACTCAGGGATGATTGTAAAAAACACAAAGTTATGGTAGAAAAATTAATAACGCATATTCAGGAGAGTAAAGAGAATGTATTCTAAAGAAGCCCTTTCTGATATCTTTCAAAGGATACTGAAATTTGAGCAGGATGCCAAATCGGCATACGATAGTTGTATAAAAGAAGTTGATCATGAACACAGTATCAATATACTGCAATCAATCAGTGATGAAGAAGAAGACCATATTGAACAGGCAAAAAAGCTTTTTAAAATAATTGAGGAAGACATACCAAAAGAAGCAAGTAGTAGATAACAACAACGTGTTTAAACGCTACTACCCATTGAATATGCGACCCCCCTTCCAATCGTTATCCGGAGGAGTTTTTATAAACCCGACACAAGCCTCTTTCAAGTGTTTTACTGACATCTCTTCTTGATATGGAGTTTTAAGTGCATCCAGGCGAATCATAGCCCCGGAAAAGTCTCTCTTAAGATAGAGGCTGAAGGCCTCTTCATATAGATCTTTGTAAAGCCTGATGTCTTCCGGAACCAGGTCAATTGGCCCAAGCAACTCAAATATTTCCTCCACTTGAAACTTGCCTTTAACAGCACAACAATCTACGTGACGAAACATGAAAACATCATCTGTTTGTGAAACGACAGAAGAAGTCACCAGAATCCTTGTACCATAATATTTATTTAATACCTCCAATCGACTTGCCAGGTTGACATTGTCGCCAAGTACCGTGTAGTTTAGCCTGGAGCTTGCTCCGACGTTGCCTACGACAGCTTCTCCACTGGCGATACCGAAGCGCGTTGTAAATACCGGCTTTCCGGACTCTTTCCATTTCTTATTCAGTTCATTTAGTTTTTGTGCGCAGTTCCATGCTGCTCTTACCGCAGACATTACGTGTTTTGGGTTATCAATCGGAGCGCCCCAGAATGCCATAATTGCATCTCCAATTAGCTTGTCCACGGTAGCATTTTGAATCCTTAACTCTTCAAGCATTAAATTGAAATATTCTTCTAAATGCAATGCCAACTCCATAGGTGGCATCTTTTCAGATATCGATGCAAAGCCATCTATGTCGGTAAACAGTATGGTAACATCTGTTGATTTCCCCCCTATTTTGGCTGCTTCTCCACGATCCAGGAGTTGGCGGACAATATCTATCGGGACGTACCTTGCGAATGCGTCAAGTGCAATTCGCATTCGCTCGTTCGCTTCTGCCAGGTGAAGTATTTCAAGGATAGTAGTTTTAGGCCGATCCTGTGGTTTCACATCGAGGTTGCGTAAGGCCTGAACTTGTTGGACGAGTCCGTCAATCGGTTCTGCATATTTTCGCGAAAGGACAAGTGCCATAATTGCTGCAATTATACAGGCGAAAGCAGTTATTGTCAGAATGAGTAAAAATTGAAGAGTAACGTTTCCCAGTACATCTGATGTTGGAATCAGTGTACAGATCCAGGAGGGATTCTCATCTCTGTGTTTCAGTTGTGAGAACATACACCACCAGGTACTTCCATCTGCGGAAATTTTAAATCGTCTACCATTAGGTCTGCCCGCATTTTGCCAGGATTCAACAGCGTATGTAATCTCTTCTATCTCCAGTTCCTTAATATCTCTGAAAAGATATTTCTCAATGCCATCTGCAGTTGCAAATTTCGGATCTGCAGGCAAGCCTGTTACTTTTCCGTTATCCAGCATAACGAATATCTTGCCATTCGGACTGGGTCTGAATGCGACACTGAATGCAGAAAGATCCTTACTCTTCATATCAAAGGCAAGTACAAAGGATTGTTTATTCGGTAGAGAAATCTGGATAGAAACGGTGATGCCAGGTTCTTT
>CAXMPV010000171.1:0-4165 GCA_964195175.1 uncultured Thermodesulfobacteriota bacterium
GAGAGCATGATTAAAGAAAAGAGTGTACATCTTCAACATAAACAGAACGAAATTTCAAATCTTTACGATAAATCCTTAGTGATCAAGCAGGCGTTAATGGAATCAGGGGAGATGCTTAGCTATGAAGAGGCAAAAGCAGGGATGGGAAGAGAAGAGGAAATAGCTTACCTGACTGGTTTCTGCCCGGAGCCTTTAACGGAAAGTCTCATGGAAATGGCAGGAAAGAAAGGCTGGGCAATACTTATAGAGAGCCCTTTACATGATGATCCTGTTCCCACACTCCTTAAGCATTCTAAATTGACAAAGATATTCCAGCCAGTTATGAATTTCATTGGTGTCACTCCGGGCTACAGAGAGTTTGATACAAACGGTATCTTTTTGATTTTTTTCAGTATATTTTTTGCAATGATTATAGGGGATGGAGGCTATGGCACCATTTTTCTTATTGCTGCTTGTATGGCCGGCAGGTATTATAAGCGTATTGCGAGAGAGAAGATATTTCTCTTCTACATGCTTTCTATCACAACAATTATATGGGGAGCTATTACCGGTTCGTGGTTCGGGGTAGAGAGTATAAGCCAGCTACCTGTATTAAAGGAACTGGTCATTCCTTCCTTATACAGTTATACTCAAGAAAATGAATCTAACATAATACGCCTCTGCTTCATAATTGGCGCGCTTCAACTTTCTCTAGCCAGAATCTGGTTTGCTGCAAGATTGTACCCCTCTTTAACTGCTCTAGCACAGACAGGGTGGGCAGCTTTGGTATGGGGTATATACTTTATTGTGAAGTTTCTCCTGCTAAATGAGGAATTGAGTATTGTCGCACTCTTTTTGGTTGGTTATTGGGCTGTTACGTTAATACTATTTGGAGAACAGAGGGAAGATGGTTTTGCTAAAGGTCTCTTCAGGGGGATAACAAATTTTCTGATCAATGTCGTGACAGGTATTGGATGCCTTTCGGATCTTATCTCGTATATCAGACTGTTTGCCATTGGCCTTGCAACAAGGGAGGTTGCGGCAGCATTTAATAATATGGCAGCGGATACTGGTTTTAGTGATATAAAATCAATAGTAACAGCTGTTTTTATACTTATGTTCGGGCATACGATAAATATATTGTTGGGAGCCATGTCGGTTCTTGTCCATGGTATAAGACTGAACCTGCTCGAATTTTCAAAACACCTGAATATCCAATGGTCGGGAATTAATTATCGTCCTTATAAAATACAAAGATCGTAAGAATACAGAATACGATATAGAATATGTTTAACAATCGACAACACATAGAATCATCACAGGAGGAATAGGATGGATATATTGGAGAGCCTGGGAAATCCTGGCTATGTACTTGCATTAATTTGTGCTGCTTTTGGTTCCGCATTAGGAACAAGTGCTGCGGGAATGGCTGCCATAGGGGCATGGAAGAAATGCTTTTTGCACAATAAAAATGCCCCATTTATTCTTGTTGCCTTTGTGGGGGCTCCTCTTTCACAAACAATTTATGGAATGATCCTGATGAATGCTATTAAGGGAGCGCCGGAAACAGTCAGCCCTCTGACAAAGTTTACGATTGGCCTTATGGGCGGTTTGGCGATGGGTTTAAGCGCATGGCTTCAGGGTAAGGCAGGAGCGATGGCTTGCGATGCCCTTACAGAATCTCAAAAAGGTTTTGGAAACTACATTATGGTTCTGGGTATCATAGAAACCGTTGCTCTGTTTGTTATGGTGTTTTTGATGACAACGTTGAGATGAAATCTAGAACACTCTCTTGTGCAGCATTAAGTTAAGCTAATAGGCTGTTTATTAAAGCTGATTTAATTTAAAATAAAAAAACAAATAAACATTATTTCGAAATTTCGACTAAGGCAAATAGTATCTCAAGCGAGAATCAAAAAAAGATTTTATTGTAGGTGCTGGGTAGAGATGGTCTTTTTGAGAAGATGCAACTTCTGTACCAGGTAGGTCGCAAACACATCATGTGCCTTTTTGAAAATCCGGAAGAGGTTAGAAAACGCGTAAGTACGTTAAATCCAATCCCAAGGTTATGTGTCGCCTGGCCATTCCATGAAACATTGGTCTTTGACTTTGCAGGGACACTTGAAGAGTATGGGGATTCCTGTTTACTTGGAACATTAATGAAGGAGACAGGGAAGAAAGCTAAAGCTCGGAAATTTCAGCCTGAAGATACAGGGTGGAATGATGGGCCTCAACTTGACAGCTATGCTTAGCGATTGAGAGTAAAGTTTGAGAACATTTTATACTTTCTCCTGTGTTAATGGCAATATTGTTTGCGAAATTATATATCGATTGTTTGCTATCCGGCGATGGACGAAATAGGATAGTAAACTGATTACCGGTATCCTGAAGAAGATTGCCAGCCATCTGAAATACCTTAAATTACCTAGTATCTCCGGTAGTGACTTGTCACCTGTCAGGACCCGCCCATCAGGTGTAACCAGTTGTAAGGACTCCAGGCAGATCTCTTCTCTTATATCCGGGAATCGGCTCTTGCGTTCTTCCGATTGACACGCAATGAATTCAAATCTGTCCGTGTCTATTTCGTGTGATTTAATCCAGTTCATGTACCCGCAGCATAGACTGCACTCTGCATCATATATCAGTACGGTAGACTTCATCTGTTTATATACATTAAAAAGAATTATAAGAGAGTATGATAAACTCATACATAGCTTGTTGGATGATATGGTAAAAGTAATTTAATTTCAAATAATTATTCCAGTAATACGTAGATAAACAACTTATTTAACTTTATCCATAAGCATCCTGTACTATTATTGCTAAGTTCGGGATATAACCCGATACGCTTATAAATATAATGAAAATATTTGACACGAACTCTATTGTGTACAATAATGAGTGGCAGTGCAATAATTTGATTAACTTTAATTAAATCCTTGTTCGATGCTGAGAATGAAAAACCTGGAATATGGGTGGGTTCTGATGTAGAAGAGCAGCATAGGGATTACTTGGAAAATGCAGATTCACGCTGACCCAACACAATATGATATGAAGGATTTGGATGATTTTATTTACTCCAATTATTTAGTTAACTATTCCAAAGAGAAAAACCTTGAAGAACTGTTTTATGCGTATCAATCTCCGGCACGTAGAAATACATATATAAATGATCCTGGCGTGGCTGCGTTATATATGATTGCCAGAGGCAGGCCAATTATGGGTGTAATGGAAAAGATCATTAGCCAGCATCCGGGTATTTTTCAAGATATTGAGTCTGTTGTTGATTTTGGCGGAGGGCCGGGGACATTTCTTTTTGCCCTTAGTAAATTTAGAACACTGAATAAATATACTAACGTAGAGCGGAGTGATGCGTTTATTGGCATTATGAATGTCCTTGTCGAGGAGTTTCTCTCATCGTCTGTTCCTCATACCCATGTGGATTCGATCAGTTGTAACTATTTAAAGCTGGAATCTCAGGATATCCCGACAAATGATCTTTGCGTGTTCTCCTATACTCTTTGTGAATGTGACAATTCTCTGGTTCGTCTAACTGGTTTAGTTGAAAACTCAAATATGGTTTTAATAATAGAGCCAGGCACACCATCAGGATTTAATAATATTATTCAAGCGAGAGACAAATTAATCGAAAAAGGGTTTAGCACCATTGCTCCGTGTACGGTATCAAACGGATTTTGTCCTTTGAGAGATTCTGAGACTGATTGGTGCCATTTCGTAGAGAGGGTTGATAGGTCTCGTATCCAGAGGCATTTAAAAAATGGTGTGTTAGGTTACGAATATGAAAAATATTCGTATTTACTAATGTCTAAATGTCCAATCCATTCGGATGGTAAGCGAATAATATCAAGACCAAATTATACGAAACATAGTGTATCGTTCGATATTTGTGCAGAAAAAAACAGTCATGTAGTTGTCACAAAAAGAGAGAATAAAAATGAATATAAAATCGTGAAGAAAAGTATTAGAGGTGATTTATACAGTGAAGATCAGAGTCAAATCTGATTTGTAGACAATAAAGAAACATAACCAGACGTTTAACCAAATTCTGTAAAAAAACATTGGTTAACTAAACATTATTTTTGTTAGGATACGACTATGAAACCGAGTGTAAGATTAGCCACTGCCCGGACCCCGGACGGAGGCGAGATGGAGCTTTATCAGCATG
>CAXMPV010000172.1:0-4162 GCA_964195175.1 uncultured Thermodesulfobacteriota bacterium
AAGAATCACTGTCGTTAGGAGATATTAAGGTCTTTGAATTAAAAGAGGGAGAAATTGCAAAGGTTGAAATATCACCTGCCAAAAAGTTTGATTTAGGTGAAGGTAAAGGCAAGAAACTTGTAAAAGAGGTTGTAGGCGGTGTCGTTGGCCTCGTTATCGATGCACGCGGCAGGCCACTCTATCTTGACAGCAGCAAAGGCAAGGAGCCTTTGCCTGAAAGACTTCTAAAGTGGATTAAAGCCTTCCCAGCAAAGTCCATTCTGTAAATGTAGTAAACCGCCTTGCGATTCTTCCGAATGACTTACGGAAGAATATGTTGAAAAAAGAAGGTGATAGTGTAGTAAAAGATGAACCAATTGCAGAGACCAGTCCCTTTATAAAAATGTTCAAATCTATCTGCCTCTCCCCTATTACCGGCGTTATTGAAAGTATTTCAGACATTACCGGACAGGTTTTACTAAGGGAGCCTCCTAAGCCTGTCCAGATAAGCGCATATGTAGATGGTAAGGTTGTGGAGACAATAGAAAATGAAGGTGTTGTAATAGAAACGAAAGCAACTTTCATTCAGGGTATTTTTGGTATCGGAGGTGAAACGACCGGTGAGTTACAGATCATAGTTAATTCCCCTGATGATATTGTAAAACCTGAGGACATAAAAGAAGCTCACCGAGGCAAGATAATAGCCGGCGGCTCAATCATCTATTCTGATGCTATCAAGAAGGCACTGGATACCGGTGTTAAAGGAATTGTTGTAGGTGGAATTCGTGATAAAGAGATTAATGAACTTCTTGGCTATGACTTAGGAGTTGCAATTACCGGATCAGAAGATATTAATATAACAATTATTATTACTGAAGGTTTTGGTCAAATCAGAATGGCACAGAAGACATATGATATGCTTAAACTGAGAGAAGGTTCAGTTGCATCTATAAACGGTGCCACACAAATAAGAGCCGGAGTGGTCAGACCGGAAATTATAATACCTTACAACGAAGAAGACACTTCCGGCATGCCTGCTGAAAGCAGATCATCTACAGGTTCGGAATCTGCTGGGATCTCAATTGGTAATCAAATACGTATAATCAGAAACCCAAATTTTGGAATGCTTGGTAAAGTTAAAGCCTTGCCAAGTGAATTGCAAACAATTGAAACAGAAGCAATGGCCAGAGTTTTAGAAGTTGAATTTCCTGACGGCCAAACTGCAATTGTACCAAGGGCAAATATTGAGGCGATTGAAACACAATAAAAAAATTTAAGTATTTGGGGATTTAAGAATTCAGGGATTAATGTATTGAGTAATTATAAGAAATTTGAAGAGTTACCATGCTGACAAGGTACAAAAGAATTATACAATGAGGTCTTCAATCTAATTATTGTGGATATATAGATCAATCAGAGTTCATAATTGTTTACGCTATTGCGAGTGGTTACAGGAAGCAGATTAAGGATTTTAGAAGGTATTTGCGAAATTATAAAAGGGACTGAATGACTATATAATCTAATGAACTGAGAATTTGTTTTTAATTCCTGAATTTCTAAATTCTTAAATTCCTTAATTATTTCTAATTATGAATAAAATATTAAATACATTTATCTTATCTATCTTAATACTGTCATACGCCTCTACTTCATTTGCAGTGGGAGAAAGAAAGCTTTTTCCGCCAAAAGATTTTCAAGCCTTTGACACTCCGAATGACAGTGGCAAGAACATAACACTCAGGTGGCCTACTTCTGCCAGTGAATCAGCGGATGTTGAATACGTAGTATATGCGTCAACTAAGAGAAACGGACCTTTTGAAACCGAAGCCCTGCGCATTAGTTCTAATACCATGTATGAGGAAGGTTCGGATTCCAGCTATCATCTTGTCGACATAGAGACTGATAAACTATTTAACATGGAGCCTTCTGATAAGAATGCAAAAATAAACTACTTTTTCAAACTCGTTATGACTTCAGATTTGGCAAGTAAAGCCGCAAAGAAAATTGCCTCTGCAACTCCTGAGGGAAACTGGTTTAACTGGTCTAGATCGAATAATTTTATAATAATGATTACCTTTTCGATCCTTATACTATGCTGCATCAAACATGCAAAAAGATTCCCAAACCTCTTTATCAGAAAAATCAAAGGATTAGATGCCATAGACGATGCGCTGGGAAGAGCTACAGAGATGGGCAAGCCGGCGTTGTTTGTACATGGCCTTAACGATATGGACAGCATCTCTACAATTGCTGCCATAAATATACTTGGAAGAATTGCGTTAAGGGTTGCAGAATACGACACCCCACTCAAGGTAGCAAACATTTATCCAATAGTTTTGACTGTAAGCCAGGAAGTAGTTAAAGAATCATATTTAGAAGCAGGAAGGCCTGATGCATATGTCGAAGACAATGTGTTCCTGGCGGCGTCAGAACAGTTTCCATATGTAGTGGCGTTGAGCGGTATAATGACACGTGAAAAACCTGCGGCAAATTTCTTTGTGGGATATTTTTACGCAGAATCACTGATCCTCTCAGAAACCGGTGCCTCCACTGGGGCTATCCAGATTGCGGCAACAGACGCCTTTACCCAATTACCGTTCTTTATAACAACGTGCGATTATACCCTTATGGGTGAAGAGCTGTACGCAGCAAGCGCTTATCTGTCAAGAGAGCCACTACTGCTGGGTAGTCTGCGGGCACAGGATATAGCAAAGGGAATTATTATAGGCGCAATAGTAATCGGAGCATTACTTGCAACATGTGGAGTAGACTTCATTAGTTCTATCTTTAAGCCAGGCTGATATGACAAAATAGCAAAACCTTTAGGGTTCCACCTCACAACCGATTAATTTCTGTAGCGGAACGCCTTTAGGCTTCCAATACAACAAGCTTTAAGCCTAGAATGAAGGCACAAAGAAAACGTAATAGATTACAATACTTCGACTATGAAGGAAGTTACACTTATTTTTTAACAATATGTTGTTATGACAATGGAAATTATTTCACGAATAAACATACAGTGTTTACAATTCTTGATTTGCTAAATCGTATTTCTTCTGAAATGGAATTTTCAATTATTGTATACTGTTTTATGCCTGATCATTTACACATCCTTACATCAGGAGATGAAAAAACAGACCTGATTAAGTTTATAAAAAAATTTAAACAAATTTCAGGCTACAATTTCAAGAAAGCAACTGGATTGAAATTATGGCAGAAGAGCTTTCATGATCATGTAGTACGAAAAGATGAAGATTTAATTTCAATAACAGAATATATATTTAACAATCCAGTCAGAAAGGGTCTTGTTGAGGATTATTAAGACTATCCTTTTCTTGGACCAAAAGATTAGTGGAAGCCTAAAGGCATTCCGCTACTATCAAATGAATATTTTTTGTAACCTTTGCGGTGAATGATTTTGTAATTTATGAAAGGAATACCGACTGAATGAATTTTCTTAAGAGAACAGTGCCAATGATAATTGCATTTGTTATGGGCATATTGATGGCGTTTCAATACTATGTACCTCATGAAGCATCACAGAATCTATTGAAAGTTGTAACCAGGTGGGGAATGATAATATCCGGATTCGCCATGTTCATAGGAGCTTACAGTCTGTTCCATATGCACTGGAACAGGATTAAGCAGAAGGTGTCAGGATGGGGTTACAGCATATTTATGTTTTTCGGAGCGGGGATAGCCATCATCTTTGGTCTGTATAACGGAGGTGAATTCTTCTGGAATGACAAGCAGACAGGTACAATGTTCGACTGGATATTCGATTACGTACAGGTACCTGCCGGTGCTACAATCTTTTCTATCCTTGCATTCTTTATGGCGTCTGCTGCGTACAGGACCTTCAGAGCCAGAAACAAAGAGGCTACAATCCTGCTGATAGCTGCCATAATCGTAATGCTCGGCAGAGTTCCCATCGGTACCATGATATCACAATATATCCCGATTGCCGCTGACTGGATAATGACAGTACCAAACCTGGCTGCAAAAAGGGCGATCTTGATTGGAGTGTCTATTGGCGTTATTGCAACATCAATAAAGATAATCTTTGGAATTGAAAAGGCCTATCTTGGAGGTGGCGATTAATGGAGAAACTGCTCAAGATTGACAGGCGAATATTATTTATCCTCGTTGCACTGGCAGTAACAATTCCATTGCTCTTCAGGTT
>CAXMPV010000173.1:0-4162 GCA_964195175.1 uncultured Thermodesulfobacteriota bacterium
TTTAACCACTTATCTACTACATATTGTAACCGCAATAAAAAAACATACAAAATATTGTATTTTTTTCTTGACAACAGGTATTGTTCCTGTTAGACAATGTGCATAAACTTAAAGTGACTTGATTTAACTTAGATAGATTTAACGAAAGGCAAGACATGAGTAAATGTTTGCAGATATATTATAACGAGGAGAGGGACGAAAACATCAAAGAGATGATTCAGGAATTAAGAAAAGCAAAGGATTCTCCTTATTACAAGAGAAGATCGGATAGCGAGGTTGCCCTGATGGTATTGAGCAGGGCACTCAAAAGTGAAGTTAAAAAATTAAATGGTACTGGGAAAAAATAATGATAAATAAAAACTATAAGATTTTTCTATTTACCGCTTGATACTTCTAGAAACTTGATGAGTACGGGGGTAAATGTGACCGGAGCCTTCATCTCCGTTACTTCAAGCCTCGCCCTCCCGTGTGCCGTCACAGCGTAATCGGGATTGCCGTACTCACCTGACGGGGGTCTTAACTCCTTTCCCCCTCGTCGCCTGACGGCAAAAGGGCTATCTCACCGCAAGAGAATAGCCCTTTTTGCCGTCTTAACAGTTTCTAATTTAGCTAATTCGCCCATGCTAACGCTAAATGCAATAGCAAGGAAAGCTTATCTAAAACACACATTTTGGAGGTGACAAAGAAATTGACAAAAAAAGCGATCAAGAAACCAAAGGCAAAAGCAAAGCCAGCTACCAAAAAGCTCGTTAAAGCAAAAGCGAAACCAGCTACCAAAAAGCTCGTTAAGGCAAAAGCGAAACCAGCCCCCAAGAGCAAAAAAGAAATCAAAAAAGAAAAACCGAATATAAAAACAGAAAAAATACAACTAACACAAAGCGTATAAGATTTTAGAGAGTGCTTTTGAGCCTAAGGCATAAATTTTTTTATTTATGCCTTAGGCCGATTTCCTCCTGTATCAATCCCTTTTGCCGCCCAAACGAAGCTGCTTAGCAAAGCCTCACTCCACAAAAAAAAATAAAATATCGTGTATTATCACCTGTCAATCCTATTATAAAAATGACCAAACAAACTGTCTTAATCACAGGTGCTAGTGGTTTTATTGGCACTGAATTGATTGCCCGACTAAACAAAAAGTATGACATTATTGGCATAGACAAGACACTACATAAAGACCGAGATAGCAGTGTGTTATGGTATGAGGCCGATATATCTGACAAGAAATTTTTACAAGGCATTTTTCGTGAAATAAAAGAAAAAGTTTCAGGAAGGATCGATTATGTATTTCATCTGGCAGCATATTATGACATGACAAACAGAGAAAACAGGATGTATCGTGAAATCAATGAAGGCGGAACCAAATACCTACTGGACAATTTGATACCGTTTAATGTGAATAACTTTATTTTTGCGAGTAGTACGGTGGTTTTTAGACCAACCGCAGACAATGATAAACTGAATGAAAACTCTGCCTTGAGTTCATTCATACATTATGGAAATTCAAAGATTGCAGGAGAAAAAATAATATCAGAATACAAGGAAAAGTTAAAAGCAACAATCTTCAGACTTTCGGCAGTATATTCTCAGGATTGCAGGTCTATACCGCTTGCAAACCAGATCTCCTTTATTTGGAAAAGAGGTTTTGGTTATAGAATTTTACCCGGGAAGGGAGTAGGTGGTATATCTTACATACATATTGAAGATGTACTCGACGCCTTTGAGAAGTCTATGCTATTGGCGAAAGAAATACCTTCTGGTTCAATAATGATTTTGTCTGAGGAAAATCTTATCTCAAATAATGAACTTTGTGACCTTGTTTCCCGTGAGATTTATGGCAAACGCTTGAACTTAATTCATCTACCAGGGTGGATTGTATGGTTCTGTATTTATGCTGTAAGTAGTTTTCACTCATTAACAGGAAGGCGTTATTTTTTTAAACCATGGATGCTAAAATTGACAGACAAAAAATATCAATTTAACATTGAGAAAGCCAAGAAGACATTAAAATGGCAACCCAAATTTCAATTGAAACCATATATGGCAATAATAATTAACAACATGAAAACCAATACAAGCAAGTGGTTCACCACCAATAATATAAAATAAAACACTTACCGATATGCCATCTATTGTTTCTACCTCTAATTACAATCTAACAAATAAGATTTACTGAAATTTCTGGGAACATTCATACCGTTGGGAAATGCCTGTTTTCGTTTGCGTCACAATATACATTGGTGTATATTTGCTTGTAATAACATTATAAATTTTACATCCTTACAAATCAAAAAGGATGCTCTCTATTGGAGAAACGGATATGAAGAAACTGCTAATCATGTGTACTTTCACCTTAACACTCTTTTTTTCCAGCACTGTTGGATTCTCGGACATATTAAAGGATTTAGATAAATTCCAACAATCGTTAGGTGACTGGGTAACACAAATCGAAGAATTAAACAGCAGAATTTCAAATCTGGAAAGTGGTAAAGCATCTAGTGAAAAGCAAGCAGAAGAACTTAACCAAGGCCTAGCTAATATAGAAAATCTATTAAGCGATATGGGTGCTAAAGTTGAAAGAGTTGAAAATATGAGTTCACTGGAAGGAGTAAAGGAGATAGTAAAATCATTTGAAGGCACCTTGAATGTCTTCAAGAAAAGATTTTCTAAGCTGGCAAACAGAATAGAAGACCAGGAGGTTAAAACCTCTGTACTTGAAAGGATGTATAAAACTGCAAATAAACCATTAGAAACATTGATGCAGGCTATAGATGAGCAGAAGAGTGTTATCAACAAACTGGGAGACAAACTGGTAAAGCAGGAAGAGCTCATCCTATCTATGAAGGAGAGCCTCCAGAAACAGACATCCCCGGACGAATCTCTTGTAAGCGGAATTGAAGAACTAAACTCCAGATTAAGCAAACTTGAGTCAGGCGTTTTGGTGCAAGCGGTAACGGAACATGGTAAACACGAAGTAGAGGAACATGCTGCGGCCTCAGCCGGACACCATGAAGAAGCAAAACATGCCGCGGCCCCAACTGAACACCATAAAGAAACGATGCATGCGGCAGCCCCAACCGAACAGCATGAAGAGCCACAAGCACATGTCGAAAAAACAGGCCTCATAGACATAGGTGAAGGTTTTTTTGTTAAAAATATTAAATTTAAACCATTTGGTTCGTCTTCTCAGATAAGCGGTGAAATAATGAATAAATCTGATAGAGACCATGGCATGATTGACTTTAAAACACTGGCTTATGATAAAGAAAACATCCCTTTGGGAGATCAGGGATTTTCCCTTTATGGATTTAGCAAAGGGATGACCAAGCCTTTTGAAGAAATAATTGTTGGTGTCATCTCGAAAGAGATTAATAAGTATTCGATTTATCCTGCAAGAATGCCATTAGTGTCCGATACGGGAGAGAGCGTAGTCAGGATTATAGAAATAGAAAAAGCGATTGCTAAGGCTGAAACAAAAGATGAGGCAACGCCAGGCAATCTGGAAGACTTGATATTTGATGAAACGGCTCCTCTGGAGGCGTTGGAAGGATTTGAAGATATCGGCAATGGATTTTATGCCGGTAATGTTTCATTTAACGGCTTTGGATCTTCCTCTTCCGTGACAGGAAACATAAAGAACAATTCAAAAAATGACTTTTACAATGCTTCTTTTGTCGTGAAAGTATTTAGTAAGGCCTACGGCATGATCACAAGTCTGGATTTCTCAGTAAGAAGTATTAATAGTGGAGACACTAAGGCGTTTGAAGAAATCATTTCGGGAGTGCAGCCCGTGGATATCGACAGGTATGAAATAACGTTTAAAAGCTCTTATTGAGATACTGGAAATTCTTCTGTAAGGGATGAAGATGAACCCCATTCTTCATGAGCAGTCTCATGTGTTTCATCAGGCACTCCGTGAGAAGTCGTTTCTTGCCCGTGAGGCTCCATTAAAGAGGCTCCATGGTCTTCTTTTTGATGGGGAACAGTACCATGGTCCATTAAAGAATCTCCGTGGTCTTCATGTTCCACGCCGCCATGACCTCCTCCATGTTCACCGTGAGCTTTCAACACCTCAGGTAAGTCATCCGACAGCCTAAGAGATCCCGGAGATTCTTCAAGTTCTAATATGACAGGCAGATCTCTCTTTACTCCCGCCCCCAATTTA
>CAXMPV010000174.1:0-4144 GCA_964195175.1 uncultured Thermodesulfobacteriota bacterium
TAAAAAATCCTACAAGGACTTTAGGGTTCATCAGCGTAACTTTGTAATAGCTCATCAAGTCAGCTATCTGCAGTGCTGTAGTATCTACCATACGGCCGGCTATTTCCACAGCATGGACACCCGTTCTTTCCAGACCTATCTTAACCTCTTCAACAAATACAGCAAGTAGTGCCATAGCTGTTAAAGCAGCAGAGCCGATTGCAAAACCTTTACCAGTCGCTGCTGTTGTATTGCCAAGGGAATCAAGGGCATCAGTTCTTTCCCTGACTATTGGTTCCTGATTACTCATCTCAGCATTACCACCAGCATTATCAGCGATCGGGCCATAAGCATCGGTAGCAAGTGTTATTCCAAGCGTTGACAACATGCCTACAGCGGCAATAGCAATACCATAAAGTCCCATAGAGGTATCTGAAAATCCACCGGCAAACATAAAGCTCAACATAATAGCAACGGCAATGGTAGTTACAGGGATTATAGTTGACATCATACCTGTAGCAATGCCGTCAATAATCAGTGTAGCAGCACCTGTTTCTGCCTGGTCAGCAATGCCTTTTGTCGGACCATGATCGGCTGAGGTAAAGTATTCTGTTCCTTTACCTATAATAATACCGGCGATCAAACCTGTAACAATCGAACCCCAAATCCCAAAATGCCCTGGAAGAAGGTACTTAATGATTACAGCGGAAGCTATCACAATAAGAATCGAGCTCAGATTTACTCCCTTTGACAGAGACTTGAGAAGCTCTTTCTGTGTCGCGCCTTCTTTTGTTTTGATAACTTTGATCCCAATAATAGAAAGAATAGTTCCAATACCTGCAATACACATAGGCAACACAAGTCCGGCAACGCCAAGACCACACGCAACGCCAAGTGCTGCACTTGCAAGAATTGATGAATAGTAAGATTCATACAGATCGGCTCCCATCCCGGCCACATCACCAACGTTGTCACCTACATTGTCAGCAATAGTTGCGGGGTTTCGAGGATCATCTTCCGGAATGCCGGCTTCAACTTTTCCTACAAGGTCAGCACCAACATCGGCAGCCTTTGTAAAGATGCCTCCTCCGACTCTTGCGAAGAGTGCCTGAAAGCTTGCTCCCATACCGAAACATGGAAGAATTACAGCCATTTCAGTAAGAGAAACATCTGTATATTTTCGAAGATAAAAGAACCATATAGATACATCTAAAAGGCCCAGTCCAACAACAATCAAGCCCATTACCGCACCACTTCTGAAAGCGATCTTCAATCCCTGGTCCAGTGATTTCTTTGCCCCTTCAGTTGTCCTGGCGCTCGCATTAGTTGCCATCTTCATTCCCAGGAACCCGGCAAGCCCGGACAAGAACCCACTTATAAGAAAGGCAAACGGCACATAACCTGACTGTATCTTTAACCCGAATGACAGTATCGCAAGAGCGATAAACACAAATATGAAAAATATAGCAACAACTTTGTATTGCTGTCTTAAATACGCGTAAGCACCCTCTCGGACATGCCCTGCGATTTCCACCATCTTCTTATCACCCTCGGGATAGCTCATCACTTCTTTGTAGAATTTACGACAATAGAACAATGCGAAAACCGCACCAAGCGGCGCAAGCCACCAGAGCTTTGGTATTGATTTGTCGTGATAGGATGCTGCTCTCTCAGCTTTTTTAGCCGCTACTGAATCAGCACTGGCCTTTTCAAGCTGAGCCTTCTCCGCATGAGCAGTCGATGTTGTAAACATTGCGCCCTGCGACATAAACATTGTAAAAATTAATAATAAGATTACTTTACTCAGTAATCTATGCCGGAAAAATTCTTTTACCATTTAACTCACCTTTCTAAACTTTTTGTTCAAGTTCTAACATCTTCTCACTAATCTTCTCTAAATAATTTCTGGCTATTCCACCGGGATCATCAGGATGCCTCTCCAGATAAGCATTCCATTCTTTAATTGACTCAGTTGCATACTCGTAGGCCTCTTTCTGGTCACCATCTTTTTCAGCCTGTAGAGATGCATGCCATAAAATGTGACAAACAGTTCGCTCAATTACAATTCTTTTGCGAAGCAATGAATTGTAATTTAAAGACTTTTTTACCCAGTAAAGCGACTGCCGATAACTATTCTTACCTGTTTCCTCTTCAAGATGCTCTCTGTAGTAATCGGCATATTTAAAACTTTTTGAATTGAATTTGTGAAAGTATATATAACCAATCTCAAAGAGTAAATCACCATTTGTCGGATTTCTTGCAGCACCTTTTTCTGCGAAATCTAATCCGGCCCTTATCCATCTCCATTTATTCTCCGGAGAGTCCCACTCATAAGCAATGTTATAGCACATATTCCACGCCTGGAATATCCATACAGCCGAAAAATGCGGCTGTAATTTTGCAATCATATTATTTATGGCGAGCAGCTCATAGAACTTTTTCTCTTCATGCCTGGCAATACCCCGAATCCACAACAGATCAACCAGAACACCCCTGAAACTGCCAAGAACTACATTTGGTATAATCTCTAAAGGGTCGAGGTTTGTACGGTTTGAATCAGGCCCACTCCTTAAATAATCAATTTTGTATTGTAAAAAGAACAGTCCTGAAAGTACAAATATTATTATTAATGGTATTAGGACAAATTTTGGCAATGAGTACTTTTTCATACCAAATTCTTTAAGCTATCTCTTTTCTCTTAAAAACTAGAAACGATACGGGCAAGCAAACGAGAGCGTACAAAACCGCATAACCAAAGCCCATAAATATTTTTTTACATGGAATATTTATACCGTCAACAAAATATTTCCCAACACTGTAATATCTAAAATCAGGCAGTATATAACTTAATAATAGTATAGGTTTCTTTAGAATATTATTAAGGCATACAAGTAACGCATTTGATTTCTGCATTACCTCGGATACGACATGTTCATGTTCGCGTGTTTCAAAAACATTGATCACGGTTGATAAGTCACGCATAAAGTCGGTTATATTACCACAAAAGAACACAAATAAACAGAAGAGAATATTAACTGGAAGAGAAAGGAAAGTAGACCCTAATACCGCAATTACCACCATTAAAAGGAATTGAGTAGATATTATCGTCAATCCTTTCAGGTAATTACATCCAAAACTCTTTTCCCCCCATAAAATCCTTAGGTCATCTGCACGTACACCTAAGAAATCACCAGAATTTTCTGGTGATACGACTACCGTCAATTCTGCACTTCCATCCAGGGATTTACCATTAATCCTTAACAAGAGAGGCTTATTCCTCGATATTTCCATTGATTCGGTAAGCACCCTTGCTGAGTATGGATTATTAATCTTAATTTTTACCGGAATTTTACCGGTTGACCTTTTTTTACCTTCTATAAGAAAGTCGGCCTCAATCGTCAGGTTATCATTTTTGTCTTTAGACGATAACCCCTTAAATGTCCATACTGATGCTCCTTTTCCTCCTCCTTCTATCCAGGTAACATTTCCAATCCTTCTTACGGAATCCCCAGTTATCTGTAGATTAACAGGATCAAACGCCTCCCTGGCCAGAAGCTCACTACTACCTTGAGTGCTCTGTTTCACGGCTGTATACCTAATCAGCAAATAGCTTACACTGCCCATTATCAGCAGCAATACTCCAATTATGTATACAAAACCAATAATTTTCCCGAAAATAATATTGGTTCGCGGAACAGGCTTTGAGGTTATCGTACAGAGAACCCTGTTATCTATGTCTGTCGGAATAGAAGAAGCGGAGAGTAGAATCGCCGCAAGTGTACCAAAAAAGGTAATGGAACAGAAGCACATAGACTCAACGATTTTTATTTTTTCTCTTCCATCACCAACAACCGGCATAAAAACGGTGCAGCATATCGTAATTACACCAAGAATAATAAGAGTAAATAATATCCTGTTTCTAACGGCTTCCTTAAACGTCTGCTTTGCTATTGCTAATATTTGCTGCATAGATTTTTAAGAATAGGTCTTCGAGCGTTCCGGAAGAATTTTTGATTGATACAACTTCGCCCTGTTTTTCCTGTATAAAGCTCTCGACTTCCATTAGAGCCTCTTTTGAGAGATTGCGAATCAGCAGTTCAACAACATCTTTGCTGGCAAGTAATTCTCCAATTGTACCCGATATCTGGAGCTCGCCTTTATCGAT
>CAXMPV010000175.1:0-4133 GCA_964195175.1 uncultured Thermodesulfobacteriota bacterium
TTCACCTCCTGCAAATTAGTTTTCTCTCAGCACAGATTCTCTCTTTCCAGTTGAACAATTCATTTATAAAGTCATATTGTATCGAAACCGTGATTGATGTGATTAAAAGACACCTTTATCAGTTTTTCGACAAATAGCCGATCGGACATATGGCTCAAATCAATCTGAACTCAAATCGCAGAAACATACCGTATTCTTATTCTATTGACATTTAATGCTAAAAATCTATAATTGCAAGTTCATATTCATCAACAGCTTCTGTCTTTTGAGCTGATTGTTTGTTTTTTTGTAGAATATACATTTTATTGATTGGGAAGTGAGTGATTTATGGCAAATACCTGCGTTATTGGATTACAATGGGGAGATGAAGGCAAAGGCAAGATCATAGACATTTTAGCGAAGGATTATGATATTATTGCCAGGTATCAGGGCGGTGGCAATGCGGGTCACACTCTAATTATTGGTGATGAAAAGTTTATATTTCACTTAATACCATCTGGGATCCTGCATCAAGACAAGAAATGCGTAATTGGGAACGGAATTGTTTTCGACCCAAAACTGTTCCTGGAAGAGATTGAAGGTTTGGCAAAGAAAAACATTGATGTAACGGGAAATCTGTTTATCAGTGACCGCGCACACGTCGTTTTCCCATATCATAAAAAACTGGATTTACTTCAGGAAAAGCAAAAGGGCAATTCCATGATTGGTACGACCGGACGAGGTATCGGTCCGTGTTATACCGATAAGATATCACGAGACGGTATACGAGTCGCTGAATTATTGGATAAAGAACATTTTAAAGACAAACTCCAAAAGACGGTTGAAGAGAAGAACAGGATTTTTGTGAAACTGTATGATGACGAACCTGTTTCCTGGGAAGAAATTTATGAAGAGTATTGCAGGTATGCAGATAAGATAGCTCCGTTTGTATGTGATACGGTAGACTTAATGGCCAGGGCCATAAACGACAACAAGAGTATCCTATTTGAAGGAGCACAGGGCGCATTACTAGACGTAGACTTTGGAACCTACCCTTTTACTACTTCGTCTAATACTACATCCGGCGGAATATCTTCCGGCATTGGGGTTTCCCCTAAACAGATCCATAATATCATTGGAATAACCAAGGCGTATACAACCAGAGTTGGCAGCGGCCCTTTCCCTACAGAAGTTGATGGTGAAGAAGGAGAGCATATTCGCAAAAAAGGAGGAGAATTTGGATCAACTACCGGAAGACCAAGGCGGTGTGGGTGGTTTGACGCGGTAGCCATTCAGCATTCAGTACGAATTAGCGGTGTGGACTCTCTCATTGTGACAAAACTGGATGTTCTTGATGATCAGAAAACTATCAAAGTCTGTACCGGATATAAGTATAATGAAACACTGTATAACACGTTTCCTGCAGATATAGATATTTTAAATAATTGCGAGCCGGTTTATGAAGAAGTCCCCGGCTGGAACGCAGATACAACCAGCATAAGAAGTGTAGAAAACCTGCCTGAAAAGGCGAGGGATTACATTAAAACAATAGAGGAAATTGTTGGAGTTAAGGTAAAAATGATTTCTGTCGGCCCGGAACGATCGCAAATTATCAGCATTTAAACAATGACGAAGGAAAACGAATTACCGAATCACATTGCTATTATAATGGACGGAAACGGACGTTGGGCAAGACGAAGAGGCTTTCTGAGGATCAGGGGACACGAAGAAGGCGTTAATTCTGTAAGAGAGATAACGACTGAGTGTGCTGAAAAAAAGATTGGCCAATTAACACTCTATGCGTTCTCAAATGAGAATTGGAAACGCTCTAAAACTGAAGTAAATTTCCTGATGAGAATGTTGAAAAAATTCTTAATCGCGGAGAGAAAAACGATAAAAGATAATGACATCATACTCAAAACAATCGGACGTACAGAAGCCCTTCCTGATAACGTTAAAAAAGAGCTCTCTATCAGCATGAAAGAGAGTAAAAATAATAAGGGCATGATATTATGCCTTGCACTGAATTATGGGGGAAGGACTGAGATAATAGACGCGACTAAAAAGCTGGCTGCTGATATAAAAAAAGGAAAGCGTAAAATTAAAGACATTGATGATGAAGTTTTTAAAGAGTACATGTATACGGCAGGCATGACCGACCCTGATTTGCTTATAAGAACTGGGGGAGAGAAGCGTGTAAGCAATTTCCTGCTATGGGAAGTCTCATATGCTGAACTGTGGTTTACGCCAGTATATTGGCCTGAATTTAAGAAAAAACATCTGGAAGAAGCCTTAAGTGACTATGCAAAAAGGGAAAGAAGGTTTGGCGGGTTGATAGGATGAGTGTGCTCAAGACGAGAATTATACTTGGAACAGCCATGCTGATCGCATTTTGTGGCATAATCTATATTGACTATGCCTTTGACTCCGATATTGGCATTGGTATTCTGGGCATGCTAGCCGGCGGGATATGCTTATTTGAATTTTATAATATAGTAGAAAAGAAAGGCTTTGCACCATTCAAGCTATCGGGTATCATCGGAGGCATTATTGTCTTCCTGGGGCTATGGTTCTCAACTCATGAAGATGGGTTAAAGCCAATATTTTCTTTTATATTGTTTCCTATCATCTTCTGGTTATTCTTTGTTCAGGCTCTCAGGAGAGGCATTGATGATACGATCAAAAATATTTCCGTTACTGTTTTCGGAATTATATATATATACTTCTTCCTCTCATTCATTATGCCGATTCGGCATATGCATGACGGGCTGAATGTAATACTTATTGTGTTATTGTTGACCAAAGGTGGTGACATCGGAGGATATCTTTTTGGCAGGAAGTTTGGACGGCACAAGTTCTCATCCTTCAGCCCGAATAAGACGATTGAAGGTGCATCGTTTGCCCTTTTTTGCAGCGTGCTGATTGCTGTAGGGCTGAATGCTCTGCCTGGAATGAGAGTGATGCCTCTCTATCTAATAGTACCTTTTGGACTATTGGTAGGAGCATCAGGCATAATTGGAGATTTAATAGAATCTATAATTAAAAGGGATATGGCGGTCAAGGACTCAAGCAGTGCTATTCCGGCCTTTGGCGGACTACTTGACATACTGGATTCATTGCTAATAAGCATACCGGTAGCATATTTTTTCTTAATACTAATAAAATATTAATCTAGAGAAGGAAAAGTGACATTATAGTATGAGTGTGGTATCGGCGAACAGCACAATAATAGAGAAGAAAATTCATCTGAAAACCAATAATGAAGCATCCCTTCTATTTGGCCATCATGATAAAAATCTGAAAGCTATGCGGGATACCTTTGGCGTTAAGATTGTTGCCAGAGATGGGGTTTTAAAATATGAAGGCAAGGCTGACCAGGTAAAAAAACTAACTGATGTTGTTAATAATTTATTGCAAATTATAAGAACGTCCGGAAGATTAGATGAAGATGACATTGATATAATTATGGCTGACATAGACAGAGGGGCGGTTGATATTCACCCCGATCCGGCATTAGAGGTCTTTACAGATGGACAGACTATAAGGCCGAAAACTGAGGGACAGGCCGGATATATTAAGGCTATTAGAGATAATGATCTGGTTTTTTGTATAGGCCCTGCGGGAACGGGAAAAACATATTTGGCTGTTTCTCTCGCGCTTTCCACAATGAAGAGTGGTTATCTGAAAAAGATTGTACTTGCGAGACCTGCTGTGGAGGCTGGAGAGCGTCTCGGTTTTTTACCGGGTGATATTCAGGCAAAGGTAAATCCATACTTACGACCGTTATATGATGCCCTGGCAGACATGATTGAAATCGGACAGGTAAAGAAGTACATAGAAAATGATTTGATTGAAATATTGCCACTGGCTTTTATGAGAGGCAGAACGCTTAATGACTCCTTCATTATTCTCGATGAGGCGCAGAATTGTACCGCTAAGCAAATGAAGACTTTTCTGACACGATTTGGAATAAGAACCAAAATTGTGGTTACGGGTGATATCACTCAAGTAGATTTACCAGCCGGAGTGAAATCAGGACTGATAGATGTTCAGGAAAGATTGAAAGGAGTTCCAGGAGTTGACTTTGTCTACTTGACCGGCAAGGACATAGTAAGGCACAGACTTGTTCGTGATATTGTTGAGGCTTATGATAG
>CAXMPV010000176.1:0-4128 GCA_964195175.1 uncultured Thermodesulfobacteriota bacterium
TGCAGAGGACTATAAAAAAATAAAATTAATTGAAAGAGGAGTCCTCTCAGACATTGCACCAACGATCTTATATCTGTTAGACATAGAAAAACCTGTAGAAATGACCAGTAATAATTTGATAATTCCAGATAAAAAATAGTCATTCATCTCTTATAAATAATTGATAAGAATAGTTTAAACTGCCAGAAAAAATTATACTTAGGCACTGTACAGGCTTGCACTTAGGCAATCCTCTTTAAGGCCTGACTCTTATTACACCATGCTCATACAAGACGATATTATGACAGCACAATTTGTGTTTACACTGTGTGTTTAAGTTGATAATGTATACTCGTAATTTCCAGAAGCAATAGACTGACAACAGTTTAAGAAGTAATAGCAGCTTTTTTAAAAGACTTAATTCTGCAAGTTGAGGAGTTTTTGTGACTAAAGAGACTATTAAGTGCCCGAAATGTGACGAAGTAATTGAATTATCAGAAGCCATCTCACACGATATAGAAATACGGCTAAAGCAACAATACGAAAACGAGATCGGAAAGACTAAAAAATCTATTGAAGAGAAAGCAAAGAAAGAGATCCAGGAATCATTAAACATTAAGATCTCAGATTTGAATGAACAACTGGAAGTGAAAACCAAAAACCTAAAAGAGGCCCAGAAACAAGAGCTTGAGCTTCGTAAGAGACAGCGGGAGCTTGAGGAAAAAGAAGAGAAGTTAGAATTGGAACTTAGTCGTAAAATTGATGCTGAACGTCAGAAAATAATTCAAAAAACGTCTAAAGAATTTGAAGAAACGCATCGGTTAAAAAATGCGGAAAAAGATAAACAACTTGATGATATGAAAAGGCAGATAGATGAACTCAAGAGAAAGGCCGAGCAGGGCTCCCAGCAAATGCAGGGTGAGGTACTGGAACTGGAGCTGGAAGAATCATTGAAAGAGGAATTCCCCTTTGATGTTATCGAACCTGTTGCCAAGGGAGTAAAAGGTGGTGATATTATACAAACGGTAAAGACACAGTCAGGACGCATCTGCGGTAAAATCTTATGGGAGACAAAACGAACAAAAAATTGGAGTGAATCCTGGATCCAAAAACTAAAGGATGACCAGCGTGATGCAAAAGCCGATTTGGCTATCCTGGCATCTGAATCATTGCCAAAGGGACTTCAGCACTTTAGATTGATATCCGGTGTATGGGTAACAGACATACTCTCTGCTGTGAGCCTTGCATTAGCCTTGAGAGTTGTATTGATTCAGGTTGCAAGAGAGCGGGTAACGCAAGTAGGCAAAAAAGAAAAAATGGAACTAGCTTACAATTATCTAACCGGGCAAGAGTTTAGAAATCGAGTGGAAGCAATTGTAGAATCTTTTACTACGATGAAGGTGGATCTGGAAGCTGAAAGACGTGCAATGCAGAAAATATGGGCCAAACGGGAAAAACAGATAGAAAGAGTAATCTCCAATGCTGCGGGCATGCACGGTGATCTTCAAGAGATAGCAGGCTCTTCATTACCTGCTATTAAGATGCTAGAACTACCCAATGATGATGAATAGGAAATAAAACCTTTTTTGAGCGCAGATTGATAGATTGTAGAGATTACAAACATCTGAGCTTAAAGAAGCTTGTCTCCTTCACACTCTCTCGCCAAAAAAACCCACCAGACTGACCGTCAAAAGCCTTTTTATCATACATTTCCCTGCTTGTTTGTACTTTCTGTTTATTTACTATTAGAAAAATTTCTGACAGATATGAACCTTTTTACAGAAAATTATGTTACAGTAATTAAAGTATTATTTTTTTAATAATTTTAGATGGAGTTGAAAAATGGTAGAAAGATGCAAGTCATTGGTCATGTTTGTCGCAATAGTAGGTATTTCGTGCATGGTGCTTAATTTTTCAGGAATAGATGCACAGGTCTATGCGCAGGATGCCTCAACTGTCAAATCAAAGGAATGTCCTTTAGATAAGGGCGGAAAATGTTCTAGTAACAAAGGTTGCAGCAAGAAACCTAAATGTGATAAGGGCGGGGGTCACAAGATTAATGAAATGATGAATCTTACCCGATGCGCGAAAAAAGAATTGCTTAAGGAGAAAATTAAGGCAAACCTTGAGAAAAAAATTGGAACAAAACTAGACCAAATTGCTGATCTTCTTGTTGATGCAATGCTTGACGAATACAGATCTGCAATACAAGGTAAAGCACGCAATTCCACACTTGAAAATAATATAAGGGAAGTATTCAGCAGAAAAGGCCCACAGTAAGACTCAGGACACTTATGTTAGCAGATTACCTGCCCGTATGTATTGTTTGGTACGGGCAGGTTGGCTACCATCCACAGTACCATTTTTCCAACAACCAACGTAACTTCCTGAAATTCCAGAACATGCACAAAAAAGTCCCCAATACCCTTTTACGGATATTGAGGACACTATTATCACAGTCATATTTTATTACAACTACTCTATACTTCTACTATATTCTATACAGTAAAATGCATGAGTGCTCTTTGTAAAATATGCTTATAATTTGACAACGTTTGCTGCCTTGCTACCCTTTTCTCCTTCTTCAATATCAAACTCTACCTGATCTCCTTCTGAAAGGCTTTTAAAACCTTCAGACTGGATTGCGGTATGGTGAACAAAGACATCGTCGCCATTCTCCGGTGTAATAAAGCCAAAACCTTTTGAATCGTTAAACCACTTTACTGTTCCAGTCGCCATAATAAAAACCACTCCCTTCAATAAAAAAAACAAAAAAAAAAGGCGGCAAGATTGGTAAACCTTGCCGCCTTACTTATGTTTATAACATATAATCGGACGCTACAGTACAACCAATACTACCAGTAATTACTTATAAGACACAAAGGTATCAAACATTATTTATAAAAGCAAGATAAAATAAAATAAATATAATGACCGAATTTCTATGATTCGTGAATTACGATTTGATACTTGAGGTTGCCTGATATTTTTCCTGTTGATTTTGCGAAACAACATCACTATTATTTACCTGAAATCTTTACAAGCTTTTAATATTGGCATAGGACCTGACAAAAGAAGGGCGTATTCTACACTAGCAGGTATATCATTATCTTCAAATACGGGCTCTATCTCCGGAATTTTTTGCAATTTTAAGTGAAGGATTTAGAATATGAATATTTTAGTTGCTATCGATTTATCCAGCGCCTCACAAAAGATATTAGATAAAGCAAAGACCCTCGCGTTAGCACTGCCCGCCAAAGTATGCTTACTCCATGTTATTGAAGGTGAGCCGGACTTCCTGGATGATGAGCCGGATTCACAAGGCACAGACGAACAGGGCCAGCAAGAATTCCCCCAGGAGCATAAGGACTTACAAAAAGAGGTGGACGGATTCAGACAATCAGGAATAGACACAAAAGGACTTCTTACGCAAGGTTCTGTTGTCGATGTTATTCTTCAGAAATCGAAGCAACTCGAAATTGATATAATTGTTGTTGGTACCCATGGACACGGAGGTGTTCATCACATGATATTTGGCAGCGTCAGTGAAGGAGTGTTGCGAAACACTTCCTGCCCAGTCCTTGTGATACCTACACTCGATAGAAAATAATTATTCACCGTCTCGCCTGGCACAGGAAACATAACTATGGAAATAACACCCTTTCAAAGATTCATACTGATAAATCTGTACAATCTCTGGAAAGAGTACGGCACCAGTAAAGTAAAATCCCTTGAAGCGCTGATAGAAGAATATGACTATAAAGAAAAAAATATCAGAAAGCCGATGAAAACCCTTATCTCGGCAGGACTCGTTGATTCTGATTCGTATAGTGCATGGTTAACGAAAAAGGGTATTAGTCAAATGGAAGCTGCCAGCAGTTCCGACGATAGCACCGTTACTAGAGAATACAAGACACCGGTTAGCGTCACAACTAATTTTCTAAAAAACTTTGAACAGGCAATCGGCAAGTCCGAGCTACAGTCACCCGAAAGAGAAATGTGGCTGCACGGCATAACACAAATCAGCCAAAACCCTATACTCCTTAAAACATTGGAGACTGCCCTTAAAGCGACAATTGACGCAAAAACTTCTTAACCTTGTCAGGAATTGCAACCGGATGGGAGTTGCGTTTATTAGTTGAAGCTACG
>CAXMPV010000177.1:0-4096 GCA_964195175.1 uncultured Thermodesulfobacteriota bacterium
TATGGTCTTTGATTACATATTGCTTTGCGATACCAACCTCGCCGTTCAATTTTATAATATGTCTGTTGGGACTGATGAAGTGATCTGGGATTTTGGTGATGGTAGTATGAGCGAAGAAGCAGTTGTAACTCATAGGTTTGAACAAGGTGGTAATTTTAACGTAATCCTTTCTGTACAGGATAATTCGGGGTTGGAATGCGATACAGCTGTTGCATCACAGGTAGTCAGTGTAAATACTCCTCCTGTTGCAGCATTAACCGGTCCTGGCCAAGCGTGTACTAACCAAGTGGTCACCTTTGATGCCAGTGGGACTACGGATAATACACCAGGCCAGATTACTTACAACTGGGATTTTGGTGATGGAACGGGTGCTGAAGGGGCACAGGTCACTAAATCTTTTGATAAAGGTGGTACCTATAATGTTCAGTTAGCAGTAGATGATAATTCCGGAACTACCTGCAGTTCTGACAGTGCCGGAAAGCTTATAACCATCAACACGAAGCCCGTTGCCAGTGCAGGCAATGATATTGACCTCTGCTTACCGCATAATCAGGATTACAATGTTAGCCTTGACGGGTCTGGTTCAACTGATGCTGATGGTAACGAACTTACTTATAGATGGGATTTTGGTGATGGCAGTAGCGATACCGGTTCAAACGTGACTCATGTATACAAGAGTAGAGGGGAATACAATGCCAAGCTGTTTGTAGATGATGGTTCCGGCTCAGCATGCAGTTCAAGTTCAGATACGGTAAACCTGAAATTAAACAAAGCGCCTGTGGCTATAGCCGGAGATGATATAACTGTCTGTCAAGGTACGGAAGTGACATTTGACGGTTCCCAGTCAATTGGAGAAGAGGGTGAAGTGCTGCAATATGATTGGGATTTTGGTGATGGAACTACTGGAGTTGGTGCGAAATTAACGCATGCCTATCAAACCGGAGGTACTTACAAGGCTGTGCTTACTGTTAACGACATGCAACTCACAAGATGTTCTACTAGTATAGAGAAAATGTTTGTTACCGTAAACTCCAAGCCTACTGCTGATTTTAGTGGAGTTAATCTTGCATGCACAGGAGATGAACTTTCCTTTGATGCCTCAGGTACCAGTGATGCCGATGGTGATGATTTGACATATTCATGGGATTTTGGTGACGGAACAGATGCACAGGGCGGAACGAGTGCAACGCATACATACAATGCAGGAGGAATGTATTCAGTAAGATTGACAGTGGACGACAACAAAGGAACTGCATGCTCCAAAGATCTGGCGGCCATGAATGTCAACATCAATACGCCTCCTTCAGCTGTTTTGAAAGGTGCTAACGTTGCGTGTGTAGGTGATGCAATCTCTTTTGATGCTACCGGCTCAAGCGATGCAGATGGTGACGGCCTGACTTATACATGGGATTTTGGTGATGGATCAGATTTACAGACCGGAGCCAACATAACACATGCTTACAGTGCAGGAGGCGTTTACTCAGTCAGATTGACGGCCAATGACAATAAAGGAACTGCGTGTTCAAAAGATACGGCAGCCATGAATGTCAGCATTAACACCTCCCCGTCAGCCATCTTAAATGGTACCAAGATAGCGTGTACAGGCGATCAAATTTCGTTCGATACCGCTGGCTCAAATGACCCTGATGGAGATGACCTGTCTCATGTATGGGATTTTGGAGACGGTACGGAACTACAAACTGGCCCTAATGCTACCCACGCCTATAGCAAGGGAGGGGTTTATGCGGTAAAATTAATCACAAATGACGATAAAGGGACAGAGTGTTCAAGGGATATACAAGTTATAAATGTCAGAATTAATACACCTCCTGTCGCAGACGCCGGACCAAATCACGTATGCTGCCTTGATGCTGTATCTGGTTTTGATGGTTCCAAATCTTTTGATGCGGACGGTGATACATTAAGTTACTTGTGGAATTTTGGAGACGGTAATACCGGTGAAGGAGCAAAGGTTACTCATGTTTATTCCGAACCGGGTACATACATTGTATCTTTAACCGTTAACGATAATTCAGGTACTGAATGTGATAGTGCAACTGATTCATTTACTGCTGTTGTAAATGCGAAACCGACATCTATCATAAAAGTTAGATAATTTGGATTCGAGATTTTAAATAGGAAAGAGTGGGAGGATGTATCTCCCCTCTTTCCTGTTTTTATTACAGGGTTTATCGATTAAAACGGTAATCACAATTTACTGATTTGGACTCTTATGTTCAGGTCGAACAGGACAACCTACTACTGTTTTTTATAGATACAATTACATAAAGCAATAAGAAGACTTCATAGAAATTTAAAATTAAATAGAAATATGGAGACCAACAAATTGAAAAAAGCAATTATTGTTCTGATTATTATATTTGTGCAGATCTTCTCTACGCATGCTTGCCACGCAGGTCTATTTGATGGACTTAAAAAATTATTCAGTAGTGCTAAACAGGAAACGATAGATAAAGGCACAATTGATGAAAGCACAATCATAACAGCTCTAAAGGAAGCAATTTCAGTAGGAACAGATAATGCTGTAAAATCGATTTCTGAACTTGATGGATATCTGGAGAATCAGGCCATTAAGATTATTATACCGGAAAATTTAAAGAGAGTTGCAGATGGACTTCGTAAAATCGGATACAATAAACCAGTGGATGATTTTATACTCAGTATGAACCGTGCAGCAGAAAAAGCTGCACCTGAAGCAAAAGTAATTTTTATAAATGCAATAAAAGAAATGACTTTTGAAGATGCAAAAAATATACTGAATGGCAATGAAACCGCTGCGACTGACTATTTCAAGGCAAAAGCTAGCGAAACACTCTATGATGCTTTCAATCCAATAATTTCGTCTAGTGTGAATGAGGTTGGTGCTACGCGTTATTACAAAACGATGGCAGGTAAATTCGCATTATTACCATTTATGAAAACAGAAAAACTTAACCTTGATAATTACGTAACAAACAAAGCTTTAGATGGGCTTTTTTACATGATTGGTGAGGAGGAAAAGAAAATCAGGACTGATCCAAAAGCGAGAGTTACAGAACTTCTTAAAAAAGTGTTTGCGAAATAGTGAGCATCTGGAATTGGGAATATGGTAGAACTAAACCGTCTAAGAAGAATTTAGAAATAATTAACGCATTTGTGACAGCGTCATATAAATAGTCAATAATATTTGCTTTTGCATAAAATCAATCATTCCATACGCGGCTACATGGTATGTTATAGGCCCTTTTATAATGTTCAAACTGTGAGTGGGATGCATAGGATACACATATCAGAGTCACAGGACACTTGCCCCCCTACCCATCATCTGGAAACCATTGACAGTATTGACAAAAACCTCGCTTGTTATCATTCCTTTTAAATACCATTCGTATATCAAGCGTAACCAAGTATTATCTCACCTCACTACGTAAACCTATTTCGCTCAAAACCGGACATTTCTATTTTGGCTTGACAGTTTCTGTTAAGTTACTTGACAAAGGATATCAATTAACTTATATTTTTAACGGTATGTAGCCTCAAGTGATACGGGTTATTAGGAGTTTGTATTCTGAAAGTATTTTTGATAAACCTACCTAACAGACAATCATTATAATAGATGTCAGTAGCTTGACTGGGGACGGCCTCAAAGGTAATATTTAAATGGTGTTTTTAATATAGAAGATTAGTATTTTAAGGATATTACATAGATATGGAAAGTGAAAAAAAAGACGTGAAAAAAAAGATAAAGAAAATCTTGTCAATTACTACGCCCGCTTTGTTGATAATTGCCGTCGTTATTTTCGTTCTGAGTTATTATAGTGTTCCCAGCATTAAAGTTACTCCAAACCATTTGGATTTTAAGGATGAAGAAAAAGAGAAGTTGATTTTGGTTAAAAACAGTTTTAAGAAGAAAGGTATTTTAGGGATATTTAATTTTGGGATTTTTGATTTTGGAGATAAACAGTCCACATTTAGAATCGAAACTGGTAGTGATAGTTCCTGGATTTCAGTTGATCCGATATCGGGGACAGTTTCTAAAGGCCAGGAGACTGTAAGTATAAAAATAGATAGAACTAAGCTCGCCATCGGTAGTCAC
>CAXMPV010000178.1:0-4039 GCA_964195175.1 uncultured Thermodesulfobacteriota bacterium
AAATCAAAGCCTTTAAACCTAGACTCATCCCACGTGCTCTCTTCCATCGAAATTATTGCAGAGCCGATTGCTCCCATAACGTCATGATGCGGTGGTACGATAACAGTTCTACCGGTCACTTTTTCAAAAGCAGCCTTAACACCCCTGTTTGCAGCTACTCCACCCTGCAAGAAAATCGTATTGCCAATCTTCCTTTTTTCAACAACACGATTAATGTAATTTAACACGATAGAGTAACTCAGTCCTGCCAGCAGATCATCCTTTGGTACGCCCAACTGTTGATGGTGATTGAGGTCTGATTCCATAAACACTGTACACCTCTCTCCGAGCTGAGAAGGACAACACGAATCTAACGCCCGCTTACCAAACTCCTTTTTAATATTAACATCCAGCTTTTCAGACTGCTCTTCCAGAAACGATCCGGTTCCGGCAGCACATACCTTATTCATGGTAAAGTCAACTATCGCACCGTTTTCCAGACTTATATATTTTGAATCCTGACCGCCTATTTCGAAAATTGTATCTACATCCTTGTCGACCCACGCTGCAGCTGTTGCATGAGTGGTTATCTCATTCTTAACTATATCTGCGCCAATAAACTCACCGGTAAGATACCTTCCTGAACCGGTAACACCTACGCCCTTTATAAGTACATTTTTACCGACCTCTTTTCCTACTTCGAATAGTCCCTGCCTCACTGCCTCGAGAGGCTTTCCTGCTGTCATAAGATAGCGCCTTGCTAAAACGTTTCTACCCTTATCGATAACAACCACATTTGTACTGATAGAACCAACATCAACACCTACATAAGCCTCCACTTTTTTGCCGTTTTTTAATGAGTGCTTGTTAACGTTAATATCATAGTTGTTGCAATTAAGTTTTTTCAGGTTGGAGTCTTTTCCTTTACGTTTTTTCAGATAAGTTTCAATTTTCTTAAAACCATTAAATGGAGAATCTATTCCTTTTTCAATTAACGCCAGTGCAGTCCCAATTGCCCCCATAGTATTGAAGTGCTCTGGGATGATGAGTTCACCTTCTTCTAAATCCAATATATCCTCAAACGCTTTGACAATGCCATCGTTTGCTGCAACGCCTCCCTGAAAGGCTATCGGCTTCATAAACTCTTTGCCTTTTCCAATGTTACTCTTAAAATTTCTTGTAAGCGCATAACAAAGACCTGCAACAATATCATGAATCTCTGTTCCCACTTGTTGGAGATGTATCATGTCCGATTTTGCAAATACGCTGCATCTTCCAGCTATCCTTGGTGGTGTTTTTGACTTTAAGGCCATTTTGCCGAATTCGTTCTCTATAGAAACTCCGATTCTTGTTGACTGCTGGTCCAAAAAGGATCCCGTTCCGGCAGCACACATTGTATTCATAGAAAAATCAGAAACTTTCAGGTTATTGCCGTTAGCTTCATCAGGTTCCAACATTATCAATTTCGAATCTTCACCCCCGATTTCGATTACTGTTCTTACTTCAGGATGCAATATGGAAGTAGCCGTGCTTTGTGCAACTATCTCGTTAATAAAGCTTATGCCTATTATGTCAGCCAATAACTTACCGCCAGAGCCGGTAGCAGCGATCCCTTCGATCTCGTCATTATCAATCCTATTGAAAATCTCCTTCAGAACAATCAAAACCGTCTCTAACGGTTGACCATGTGACCTTACATAGTGATTCTCCAATATCTCACGGTCTTCGTTGATTAATACAACTTTTACACTCACAGAGCCAATATCAATGCCAATGTATTTCTTCTGAGGACCTTTTTCTATGCTCCTGATCATTTTAACCTTCTCCTTTTACGACGCAATATCAACAACTTGAAATTATTTCTAAATTACTGTATTTAAAATTGTATTTCAGATTCTAATTAATTTTATCGGGATGAGTAATTTTGCCAGTTATGGCTGAAGCCGCAGCTACTGCTGGGTTGCTAAGATATATTTCAGATTTTGTATGGCCCATTCTTCCTGCAAAATTTCTATTAGTAGTAGATAATGCACGTTCTCCATCTGCCAGAATTCCCATGTGCCCGCCAAGGCAAGGGCCACAGGTTGGCGTCGACACAGCACCCTCTGCTTTGATAAATATCTCTATTAATCCCTCTTTTAATGCCTCTAGATAAACATCTTGTGTTCCCGGTATTATGATTAAGCGAATTGATGGATGGACTTTCTTGTCTTTAAGAATTTGTGCTGCAATTCTCAAGTCAGAAATCCTTCCATTAGTACATGAACCGATAACAACCTGGTCAATTCCGATGTCAGATAATTCTTCTACCGGACGTACATTTTCTGGTAGATTAGGTAATGCAACTTGCGGAGAAAGGTTGCTTATATCGTATTCATAAACTTGTTGATATTCACAATCCGCATCACTTGAGTAAAATTCATATTTCCTCTGGGCTCTGTCATTTACGTAATTTTCTGTGCAATCATCCGGTTCAATTATCCCGTTTTTTGCACCGGCTTCTATCGCCATATTACACATTGCAAGTCTATCATCCATTGATAGATCTGCAATAACAGGCCCTGAAAACTCCATCGCCTTATATCTTGCACCATCAACACCAATATTACCTATAACATGAAGAATCAAATCTTTACCAGATACCCATTCATTCAATTTACCATTAAATAAAAACTTTATAGTCTCAGGTACCTTTAACCATACTTTTCCAGTTGCATAACATGCAGCTAAGTCGGTGCTTCCAACACCAGTTGAAAAAATTCCCATCGCACCATATGTGCATGTGTGCGAATCTGCTCCAATCACTAAATCACCAGGGACTACTATTCCCTGCTCGGGCAGTAAGACATGTTCGATTCCCACCCTGCCAACCTCGAAATAATTTTTAATTTTGTGTTTGTGTGCAAATTCCCTGAGAAGCTTGGAGTTCTGAGCAGATTTAATATCTTTATTTGGTGTAAAGTGATCGGGGACTAAAACAATACTATCCGGATTAAATACTTTTTCCATTCCTAGCGTTTCGAACTGTTCAATCGCAATTGGAGCAGTAATATCATTACCCAGACATATGTCCACATCGGCATAAACAAACTGGCCAGCACGTACCTCTTGATGTTCAGTATGTGCAGCAATAATCTTCTCTGTAATTGTCATTCCCATGGCGTGTATTATAAGTACTAGTAGTTATAGATTTTTTAATAGTAAAATGGATATTTTAACTAACGTTTTGAGGGGTTCTGGTGTATTTACGCGAAAATATACCATTCCTTGAAATGAAATTCAGTCTTTATGTTAGTTGCTTAATTAGTAGTAACTAATATTACTTCTGGCCTTAGATCAGCTTACAAGGCAAGCACCTGACAAATACTATTACCCAAGAATTGAAGACGCAGGCCAGGATCCTAAAACTTTATTTCATTTAAAATCAAAATGCTATTAAAAATCCAAAAGGATTTAATTTTCAGAAAAACGGCCTCTTCTAATCGAATTAATCGAGAGAGGATCCTGTAAATATCTACTATGGCATTTACAACATAAATCGTAACGAAATGTTTTATATTCAATACTTTCTATCTCGCCCGAGTCAATATTATCTATCTCTACATCACTTTCGTCGTCGTCGTCATCATCATCTTCAAAATCGTTTATAAACTCCTCATCTTCACAGTCAGCGTCCATAGAGTCACATGCAGCATAAACTTCAATTTTAACAACATATCTTTCATCTTCATCAGGAACCAGTGATCGTCCACACATATCACAGCTATAACGTATCATTTAAGAATCCCTCCTATTAGCTTGAATTCATTATTAAAAATGAGACTTGAAGAAGTCGTTTTCATGTATTCTCTTTAACCCAACTCATATGCCTAAATAACATAAAGTGCTTTTTCTTCACGTCTTTATTACAGTAAAATTATACGAAAATGGATATCTTTGTCAAGTACATTGAGTACGAATTAAAACCACAAACATAATATTAACATCTATGGATACAGATGGTGTTAAAAGTGGTTTTGAATTAAACATTACTTCAAAGATTTCTAAATTATTAGATATT
>CAXMPV010000179.1:0-3986 GCA_964195175.1 uncultured Thermodesulfobacteriota bacterium
GGAAGCCATGGCCTGCTAACTACGCAGATAAGAATTTTTCCGGTGGTTACGGAATTATGTTTGATGACGTTATTGCCGGAATGTACGCTCTCATAGTAACATCTGCACTGACAGCAGTAATGGTCATGATTTGTTTATGAAACACCAGTAAACACTCTTGCGAAGGGCGCCAAGGATATAAAAAAAGATGAAGGATAAAGTTTAGTATGAGTCAATTTGTAAATGATGTGAGCGACTGTGTAACCGAGGCATTAGAAGGTATAGCGCTCGGTTCCTTTGGGAATCTGGTATTGGTACGTGATAAGAATGTAATTCTACTCAATCCAGAGAGTGATCGGAATTGCAGTAGGGTTGCAATTGTCTGTGGAGGAGGAAGTGGCCATGAACCTGCGCATTCATCCTTTGTTAATCATGAAATGTTGTCTGCTGCCATTTGCGGAGATGTGTTCGCATCTCCAAGTGTAGGTGCTATTGTAGATGGAATTCGCAGCCTTGTCAGTAACAGCGTAAAATCTCCAAAGGCAGTACTGCTGATTATCAAGAATTACACTGGTGATAAGATCAATTTTGGTATGGACAGTGAAGTCCTCTCTTCTGAAGGTATCTTATTGAAAAAGTTGATTGTTGCTGATGACGTTTCTCTGTCCGAAACCAGCGATCGCAGAGGTGTTGCCGGCACTGTTCTGGTTTATAAGATTGCAGGCGCATTTGCATCTCAGCAACAGAGTCGTAATTCTGATGCACAACAGCTGTTAAATGAGGTATATGAAGTAGCTGAGAAAGTAAACAAGAATATTCATTCAATGGGCTGTGCATTGAGTTCATGTCACAGACCGGATGGGTCCGTTATTTTTACCTTACCGGAAGGTGAAATGGAGATTGGAGTCGGGATACACGGAGAACGGGGAGTGTTGCGAACTGCTGTAAAGTCAAGTGATGAGATTGTTACTATCCTCATCGATAAAATTCTGGCTGCAAAACAGAATCCTGAGTCTGGAAATGGCGGTAGCAGGAGAATGGTCCTGCTGACAAACAATCTCGGTTCAGTATCAGGATTAGAAATGGGTGTAGTCCACCGAAAGGCGATATTGTACTTGAAAGAGAAAGGGTATGAGGTTTTAAGGGCCTATTGTGGGACATACATGACCTGTCTTGATATGAGAGGCATTTCATTAACCTTACTGACTGTTGTTGATGATACATTCCTGGATTTGCTTGATGTTGGCGGTGCCGATATTTGCAAAACTATCTGGAAAGCAGACAGTGACTATTCTCCTTCTTCTTCGTCCATATACATAGATGCTCCCATGTCATTGGATAGAGACATAAATAGAGACATTGATGCTGACAATAATAGCAATATCGGTTGCACTGTTGATCAGGAACTTATGAGTGTTATTAAGAGAATGTGTAATGCAGGAGTTGAAGCCAGAGAGACGCTTAATAATTTAGATAGAGAATGTGGAGACGGTGATGCCGGTGAAACGTTAGCCACTGCATGTAATTCGATATTGAGCAATCTGCAATATTTTAGTGCGTGTGATGTGAATCTCGCATTCAGGAGAGTTGCCAGCTGTTTAACAGACGCTGTGGGTGGTACTAGCGGGCCATTATATGCGGTATTCTTTATTCGTGCTGCTGCCGTGTTTACTTCTAATGACAATAGCGGTAGTAGGAGAGAGTGGGAATCTGCACCAATTTGGGCAGATGCTATTGACAAGGGAATTTCCGGGATAGAGGAGTTAGGAGGCTGTGCCAGAGGAGATAGAACACTATTAGATGCATTATATCCTGTTCTGGATTTGTTGAAAAAGAGTAGTGAAGAGAGTGAGGTCGGGATGGAATGCCTGGTACAGGCAGCAAAGGATGGTGCGGAAAATACTAGTAATCTGGAAGCACAAGCTGGACGCGCCCGTTATGTTGAAGGGAAAGGGCTTGGTAAAGTAGATCCGGGTGCCTTCGCTGTTTACCTGTTGTTGAAAGCGCTCTTGTAGTATGCGAAGTGCCTAAAGTTAACTAAAGTTTTAAGTGAGCTAAAGTTAAAAACTAACTTGGTATGAACCAAAAATATTTTTTTCTCATTAAGTTTCAGTTGGGTATCCAACCTTGACCCAGCCACTGTATCCACCGTCCATGGAGCTTACCTTACTATAACCCATCTTTTGTAAATTATCAGCGACTAAAGCAGAACGGAAACCACCTCCACAATATAATATAATTTCTGCGTCTGTGTTATCGATTTTTTTTTCTATATCACGCTCAATAACTCCTTTCCCGATATAGATGGCACCCGTTATGTGCCCTTTATCCCATTCACTCTCCTCTCGGACATCTACTAAATAGAAATCTTCTGCACGATCAAGTTTAATTTTTACTTCTTCAACATTAGTTTCGCTAATTCTCTTTTTGGCATCGTTAACGATGGTTAAAAATTTATTTGAATGTTCTTTCATTTAAGTCCCTTTCCAGATTTTATGGTTACCTTCAAAATGCAGAGTCATCAAGAAATCACGACAGTTAAAGAACAAACTAACCGATTCTCCTCCTGATTGCATAGGACAAATATCAACTTTACCCATAATTGATGTGTACCCGGTTTGGTGGACTCAGCTACTTTTGTAGTTTTTTAATTATATCTCCCGGATGAACAGCCACTCCAAGATATTGATTTCTATTGTAGAATAGAGTGTGCCTCTTAGCTATTGGTCTGTTTATCCCGAAAACGGGTACAAATTCCAGCTTTCGGTCGTAAGAGTTATAAGCCGGTGCTTCACTTTTCTCTTTGCTTCCGATACCATTTCCGTCTTTTGCTTGAATCATCCAGTAATAACCTCCTGCCAGGTTGTCAAAGTATCTCCATTTGTCACGAAATATCCATGGGAACAACACTTCATTGTTCACCAGCTCGATCAAATAAAGATGCTCAATTTCAATCAGGTTTGGTGATCCTGAGCTAGGATCTTTTCCTTCTATGAGTGATGGAAGCCTCCAGTCCGTAAATGCAACGGTGCCAACTCTGACAGATAATTGGTCCGCCCAGATTACCGCATCCTGGTATGCAGGTGCGAAATTACTGAAATCGTACCAAGTGATGTCAAGATCGGTGTCATAGACCAGATTATAACCTAAACTATCTTCACCTCTGAGTATCAGATCTGCCTTAGCCGTTGTACTCATACCAATTATAACTACCACGCTAATGATAAAAAACAGTATTTTTATCTTCATTATTAATTCACCTCCTTCTAATTATAACAAATTTTAAGTAAGATATGATCCCATGAAGCAAAGATTAAAATGGTTTTAGAATAATAGTTAGATAAGGTAACAGGCCTACTCATGGATTAACCGAGGCTATACTATATATGGCAGTAAAACCATATGGCACTTGTACTTCTATGCGGATATATGATAAACTCCGTGTATTGTGTGGCTATATTGCTCTACTAATGCGCAGATTAAAGCTAACTGCCATATCTATACTATGCAATTTATTCAGGGAAGGAAATGAACTAATGATACTTGAATCGTTTCTCCAAAAACTGAAGGACAATCCAGAGAGCATTGGATTTAATGACACTATGGGTATTATTGATTCACTGTATCATTTTACCCCGACATCATTCAAGAATAGCGATCTGGTTAACGAGGCGGGTCAAAACTCCGGGTCTTGTAAAATCTTCTCATTTGCCAGTCTTCATAGCTTGACTCCGGAACAGACACTGGCCTGTTTTGGCGGTTATTATCGTGACGATGTACTGAAACATCCTGAAAGCAACGATCATCAGAATATTCGTAATTTTATGGAATCAGGTTGGTCAGGAATTGAATTTGACAGTGAGCCTCTGATGACAAAGACTGATTAGTAGAAACAGGTATTATTAAAATGAGTATAAAACAAAAAGAGAATATAGAACAGAAGAGAGATAGCTGGCTGGATCTTTTGTATGAAGTCATATTCAAGGCGGACAGTGTTGCGGGCAAAA
>CAXMPV010000180.1:0-3674 GCA_964195175.1 uncultured Thermodesulfobacteriota bacterium
TTCTGCTTCAATAACAACCATTACACCTTTTGGGTTGAGCGCCTTCATGATAGATTCTGCTATTGCCGTAGTAAGACGCTCCTGAACCTGTGGTTTTTTTGACTCGATTTCTACAACTCTTGCAAGCTTGCTTAAACCGGTTACCCTTGGGCCATTAGGTATGTATGCGACGTGTGCTTTCCCTATAAAAGGCAACAGATGATGCTCGCAGACTGAAAAGAAGGAGATATCCTTTAACAGAACTATTTCATCGTGGTCCTCAGATTTTAAAACTTTAATTACTTTCGATGAGTCTACTCCAATACCAGAAAATATTTCTTCGCACATCTCAGCTACACGTTTAGGTGTATCTTTCAGGCCTCCACGTTCAGGATCTTCTCCGATCCCTTCCAGGAATAATTTAACTGCCTTAGTTATCTTCTTTTTATCCATTGAACTTATCTTTAAAATATTATAAAAGCTTTCGCTATAATGTTATTGATTCTTCTTGTAAAGCATCAAATTAATCCATGCTCTTCCAGTACTTTCTTAAGCTGTCCTTCATGTTCGTCACTCATATTACTAAGAGGCAATCTCATCTCTCCATTGAGCCTTCCCAGTAATTTCATTGCAGTTTTTACAGGAATCGGATTTGTCTCTATAAACATTGCTTTACATAACGGAAAGAGCCTCCGATGCTGTTTCTGCGAATTTTCTATATCGCCTTTGAGAATACTTGAGGTCAATTCTGATACCTCTCGAGGCATAATGTTCGCCAAAACAGAAACAACACCTTTCCCCCCTATGGATATAATTGGAAGAGTTAGAGAATCATCTCCAGATAACACTGTTATATCACACAGGTTTAAGATCTGGCTTGCCTGATCAATGTCCCCAGTTGCCTCTTTAATAGCGACAATGTTTTTAAACTCATAAAGGCTTGCAACCGTTTCCGGAGAAATTGAGACACCAGTCCTTGATGGAACATTATAAATTATTATAGGAATATCTACCTCATCAAGTATTGCCTTATAGTGATCATAAAGGCCCTGCTGTGTCGGTTTATTATAATAAGGAGTTATTATTAATGAACCATCAGCACCTGCTTTTTTTGCATGCCTGGTTAGACTTATGGCTTCGCTGGTATTATTAGAACCAGTTCCTGCTATAACGGGTATACGACCATTGGCAGTCTCTATCACTTTGCCTATGACTTCTCCATGTTCGCTGTGAGTTAATGTAGGTGATTCTCCTGTAGTTCCACACGGTATTATGGCATTTGTGCCATTTTCGACATGGTAGTCTACGAGTTCTCCCAGCTTATCATAATCCACTACTCCATCTTTAAATGGTGTAACCATGGCAACTATCGATCCAGTAAACATAAATCTAACACCCTCCTTTCCTACTTATCGTTTTTTCATGTTATAGTTATTTATTTGGATAAGGCTCAGAGACTTTGCTTTATCATATAATGTTTGTAGATAAGATCTTTCATTTCTCTCACAGCAGTTTCAATTCCGACAAAGATGGCTCTGGAAACAATACTATGGCCGATATGTAGCTCTTCTATATCTAATTGCTCAACAATAGAGCCTGTGTTTTTATATGTTAAACCATGTCCCGCATTTACTCTCAAACCTTGTTTTCGTGCAAATCCAACAGCTTCATTTAGGATTTTAAGCAGCTTTGTACTCTGTTCTTCACTCTCTGCATTGGCGTAACTTCCTGTATGAAGTTCGATTGACTGTGCTCCAACATCACTGGATGCAATGATTTGATCTTTATCAGGATCTATAAAAAGGCTAACGTATATATCATTGTCTTTAAATCTCTTAATTAAATCAGTAAGCATTTTTTTCTGTGATGTTACTGACAGGCCTCCTTCTGTCGTAATCTCTTGTCGCTTTTCCGGTACAAATGTTATTTGGCCGGGTTTTATCTTCATGGCAATATCAACAATTTCCTGAGAAGTTGCCATTTCCAGATTAAGTTTGGTAAAGACTGTTTCACGTAATAAATCAAGATCTCTATCCTGGATGTGTCTTCTGTCCTCTCTGAGATGTATTGTTATAACATCAGCACCTCCCAGATCAGCAAGTCCGGCAGCAGTTACAGGATCGGGTTCATAAGTCATTCTTGCCTGTCTTATTGTGGCAACATGGTCAACATTAACGCCTAATTTAATCATAATTTTATCTATTTAAAATCTTAAAAAATTTCTTCTTTTCTTTTACGTTCTCAATAATGTCCACATGTGACTCCGGGGGATTCCCCTCTATTTCCAGTCCTTCAGGTATGTTAAAAATGACTGGCTGGTTGTATGGCCCTGGTGGGCTAAGTGAACTGACATCAATATATGCCATGATATCTTTTGAGCCCAACATATCTAACGCTAGCTTTGAACCCTTAATACTCAGACTAATAAATTCCTCTTTTAATGTTACCTTATAATCGTAATTGACTGGTTGGAAAATGTTTACCTTAACATTGTCAAATATCTTTGTGCCCATTTGTTCATTAACATTAAACCATACGTTAATTTTCTCTTCGCATTTAACAGGTACAGAAATATATTTATCATCCTTCAGTATAGAAATTGTATTTTCAATATCTACTAACCAGGGAAAGGTTCTGTTTTGTTCGCTTGTTAGTGCGCCTATATTTATTACACTTGTATTAATAGTATCAGCTTCATTGAGAATATTTACAGGTCCTGTTACCAGGACTTCTCTGGGAAAGAAAAATTCACTATTTATTTCATAACCAAGGGCCGGTGTTCCTTTCTTCTGTATCTGTACTTTAATGAATTTTCTTTCCAATCTTCCTAATGTAATTTCTATTTCATTAGGGACTATAGACGTTAACCTGATCGCTCGTGGAAAGTCAAAGTTTCTTCTTGTTAGCCGTATCGTTCTTTTGTAGTTATCATCCTCTGCATTATCGATATCTGGTATATCAATCCTTGCCTCAATTTTATTGTCCGTAATCATATTAGAAATCTTGTCAATTATATTTTGAGGCCCACTCAAACTAACGGTAACTACGTCACTGCTGGTTTCTAGAATTGTCAGACCGGATGGAGCATTAATTGTTAATTGAAGATCTTCTTTAATGTCACCGGTGTGTTTACTGGTAGCGTAGAACCAGAGGGCCATGGCCATTACAAGGGCCATGCCCTTTGCTCTTAGGTTGCGAGAAAAAAGTTTTTTAATCACGGCTATCCACTCCGGTTTTCAGTAACGGTATCTGTTGATAATTCTTCTAGTTTTTTTCTTAATTCATCTGGTGTAACATCTTCGTCTAACACTCCTCCAATAGCCACAGATATCAGTCCTGTTTCTTCTGAAACGATTATTGATATTGCATCGGTTTCTTCTGTAATTCCTATACCTGCTCTGTGGCGTGTTCCGCAGGTCGTTAATATATTTTCGTTTTCAGTTAATGGGAACAGGCAGCCGGCCGCAGCGATTCTGAATTCTTGAACAATAACTGCTCCATCATGTAGCGGAGTTCCTGGCCAGAAAATTGTACTAATAAGATTACTCGAAATGTTAGAATTGATCTTTACGCCTCTTTCTATATATACGCCTAATCCATCCTCACGCTCAATGGTAATAAGGCCTCCTATTTTTTTTTCGGATAAGGTTGTCACCGCGTTTAGAATCTCCATCGCAAAGTGAATCTCTGATTTT
>CAXMPV010000180.1:3684-3950 GCA_964195175.1 uncultured Thermodesulfobacteriota bacterium
ACTGTGTCCTAATTTAATAAGCGAACGTCTGAATTCCGGCTGAAAAAGAATGATAATCGGGATAATTAAAACCGGTAAAAATTCGGTGATAAGCCAGTTGACAGTATATAGTTCAAGCTTCTTTATAAAGAACAGTAGTATTATAGTTACAATCACTAATGTAAAAGCTAAACCACGAAGTATGCCGGCTCCGCGTGTTCCCTGCATTATTCTCAAGATTGTATATAAAACTATAAATATTATAAATATTTCGCCACAAGACTTTA
>CAXMPV010000181.1:0-3938 GCA_964195175.1 uncultured Thermodesulfobacteriota bacterium
GCCTTACGCCTTCCAATGGAGTGGTCAGTGCTGATGAAGAGCTGAAAATAGAAATCAGTGTTACTAATAACAGCGAAGGCACCTTGTATCAGTTAAGAGGTATGGTGGAATCCAAGAACCTTCTTATTGACAAGCGTGAGTTTATTTTTGGTAAGATAGAGAAAGGTGAAACAAAAACATCTTCTAAGGCAATAAAAATTCCACAAAATTCTGTCAGCAGAAAGGATGAACTTGTCGTTAAGTTCTCTGAATTTAATGGAAATGCTCCTGAAGACGTAAAAAGTGCAGTATCAATTGATGCGCTACCAAAGCCTGTATTCTCATATTCATACCAGATAATAGACGAAGGTGAAGGGTTAACAGGAAACGGAGATGGAATTATACAAAGAGGAGAAGTCGTAGATTTAGTACTTTTTGTAAAAAATATTGGAAAAGGTACATCTGAAAAAAATATTATTGCCCTGAGAGAGTTGAGTCAGAAAGAGGTCTTCATTGAAAGAGGCAAAATGGAACTAGGAGAATTGGCCCCCGGCGAATCAAAATCTCTTAGAATAAAACTCTCGGTGAGGGACACTCTGGAAGCTGATGATTTTTCTGTTGATCTTACTATTGCAGATACTACTTATGGAACACGTATTTCCGGCAAATTGGAATTTAAAGTAGACCTGAATGGTAAGAACGGGGAAATGCAATCGACTGAAAAAGCACTCAAGGTAATTGATAATGAAGTCCCTATTTACAACGGTAAATCTTCCTCAACACCAGTTATCTCTCATGTGAGTAACGGAGCAGCTCTTATGGCAGACAGAGAAACGCAGTCGTGGTATCGCGTAAAAATGCCTGAAGGCAGATTTGGATGGATTCCTTCTGATAAGGTAGAAGTTAGTGGGCGCTCTTACTCAATCGAACAGAAGATACCTGACTTGTTATTACAAAATGTCCCCCCATTAATAGAACTTGATACACAAAGGCCACATGACACATTCAGGCAGGATCACGTATCCATTTCAGGTACAGTAAGAGATGATAGCGCAATAAAATATGTCTACATCCTGGTAAATGAAGATAAGGTATTTTACAGGTCTAATAAAGACGCTTCTGAAGAAAACAAGTCAAGGATCTCTTTTGCCCGTGATATTCCTCTTGAGGATGGTCCAAACATAATCTCCATAATTGTCAGAGACGATCAGGACCTACTATCAACAAAATCATTTGTTGTTACTCAACTTCCTTCTTCGGAAAAAGACGAATTATAGGCAGGAATATGTTTTTGCTGTACACCCATTTTGCCTTTTTAGAGACTGATGTGTAAAACTAGTGGCGGGCGTTATCCTTTTTGTTTTGCCAGCTTATTGACGAAATCCCTGATCACATCAAAATATTCTTCTCCTCCCACGATATGGGTGTCATTGTGCATGGCCCCGGGGATAGTGTAAAATTCCTTGGGTTCATTAGCCCTCTCATATAATATTTTTCCATGTTCAATTGGAACGAGCTCATCTTTGTCTCCATGCATGATAAGGGTTGGTGCTTTTATGTCCCTGATCTTAGAGAGAGTATCATATTTTGTTCTTAAAAAAAAAGTAAATGGCAGGAATGGATAGAGCTTTTTCCCCATCTCTTTTATAGACGTAAAGGGCGTTTCGAGAATCAGGGCACGGCACTTCTCCTGTACGGCAAGTTCAACGGCGACTGCACTGCCAAGGGAACGGCCAAAGAAGATAATCGTTTCATTGTTTATGTCATTTCGTGAATGTAGATATGTAAGGGCGGCTCTTGAATCAATATAGGTCCCCTGTTCAGATATCTTGCCTTCGCTCCTGCCATATTGACGATAGTCAAAGATAAAGACATTTACCGGCACTCTATCATGTAACATCTTTATGTTATCAAGCCTGCGGTTTATGTTGCCGGAATTGCCATGAAACCATAGGAGAGTATGCAGGTCAACATCGGGTGAGGATTTTTTCCCAGGGATGAACCAGCCGTTCAGGTTCAGCCCGTCCTCAGTACGGAATGTAATATCATCGTACTCAATGCCATAAGCATCCGGAGTTGCGTGGTCGTTGCTTCTGCCTGGATGAAAAATTAATCTTTTTTCTATGAATTTTGGAATGATCATTATTAATATGGTAATGATGGTTAGTATATTATAACTCTTTTCAATTTTCTAGATTATACACAAACTACACCGTTTTCATACTAATGAAAAGGTACAATAATGTAAATCTCAACCGAAAGAGGTCTGCTCCGCTATAACATTATCTGTGGTTGTGAAAGCTGCTCCGGCACCTTTCATTTCACTCAGAGATTTTTCTTTTCCTTCTTTTGTAATTGCTTTTATCGCATCCGTAACCAGGGAAACGCGGTAACCACGTTTTAATAGTCCAAGAACTGCCGCTTTTACACAGTAGTCTGTCGCCACTCCAAATACTACAAAGTTCTGTGCATCCAGTTTTTTTACGATTTTGTCTGTGTTAACGCTTTCAAAAATATCAAATGTCTGGCTTTCAACTATTATTTGCTCATGGTCCATCATGGGCGCTGTAATTTCCTGTTCTCTGTTTTCAATTATGATATTGTCATTGCACATGCTTTCTTCAATCTTTTGATTGCCGGGGGTGTCTTTTATACAGTGGGAGGGAAAGTGTCTGAATTCCGGATCATCAACCATATGCGCGTCTATAGAAGAGAGTATTTTAATTTTGTGTTCTTTTGCACAATCAAAAAGTTTTCTGATGTTATCGATTATATCTTCCGCGCCAGGTACATAAAGATTTCCAAGAGGATTCATGAAATCAAACTGGGTATCTATATCTACGAAAATAGTCTTTTCTTTCATAATATTTTCCCACTTTTGTGGGGAATCCGGTTTTCACCTGCTTATCGAGTATCTGCAAGTATTCATTGTTTGTAGAGGTTTCAGCCTTTTTCCAGTTCATCGCGAAGGTGGAATAGGCCAATTATGGTTTTTCCATCACAGATTTCGCCATTCATAATCATCTCAAATGCCTTGACCAGTGGTATCTCTATAACCTGAATATCTTCGTTTCCTGTACCAAAGTATTTGTCTTTTATCTCCTCTCTTGCTTCAACGTAAGCGAGATATACAGATATTCTTTCAGAGCAGCCTCCGGGGCTTGGATAGAACCTTGTTAAAAATTTTACTTCTTCTACATTATAGCCGGTCTCTTCCAGAACTTCCTTCTTTGCGACAAGAACTTCACCATTGTCTTTGATTCCTGCAACACATTCTATCAACCAGCCCGGGCCATCGTCCACATATGCCGGATACCGAAACTGCTTGATTAGAACAACTGACTTATTCGTTTTATTATAGAGAATGACAGCGATTGTGTCTCCCCTGTTGAAGTTTAGCCTGTCGATCTCTTTACTCATTGAACCATCGAACTTTTCATGTTGAAGGAGGACTTTATCAACCTTAAAAAACCCATCATATTCTCTTTTTGAATCTTTAATTATAACCTTCAATGTTATTTTGCCTTTCAGTGTATGGAGTAGAAGGACAGTCTTTTGTCACGATAGCGACTCAACTTGAATCTATTGACACAAATTCTTTTGCCTTTTTTAAAGCCTCTTCTTTCGTTGTAATTTTTTGTTCCAGTTGCTCGTCCTTTATCGCATCCAGGATTTTTGTGAATATCGGGCCGGGCTTGAGCCCTAAAGCGATTAAATCATTACCTGTTATAAGGGGCTCAGGTTTTATCTCCTCATCTTTTAGTTCCTCAAACATATTCTGGCAGAAGTTGTAATCATCAAGATTTGCGGTACTGGCAAGTGAATCCACCTTATATAGCTCTGCAAGTTCAGGGTAACCTTCGTGAGCGAAAAGCCTCTTAAGTTTGCTTATCCTCATCTCCTGTGCGTGTCTTAGATAGAGGTGCATTTTTACCAACCACGTAATGCGTTCTTTCTCT
>CAXMPV010000182.1:0-3938 GCA_964195175.1 uncultured Thermodesulfobacteriota bacterium
ATGTTCTCAGCTGGAAGGGTAGGAAACAACAAGGGAATTAAACGAGCAACCCTATATGAATCAGGGCTTTATCTTGAGCCTCGGTTTTCAGAAGTGCCACACAGTATAAGTAAAGCTATTCTTTCAGGGAACCAAACGATATTGGCTAGATTCCAGACCGTAGGGGCAGCTGAGGGATGGAGAAATAAGACATTGCTTGCTTGCTGTTTGTACTTGAAGTCTAAGAGCAGGAGAACTGTTACCTTAGGGGAGCTTGTGGACGCTCTGGACAGAGGACGGCGGTTGAGCGGTATCACCGAAAGGGAGTTTATCAGGACAATTAAAAATGCTCTAAAGAGTAATTATAAGAACCCTCTAAGCATGTCTAAACTTAGAGAGTGGGGCTTGCTACAGGAAACAATGGACAATTCCAAATATCATAACATTCCGTTGCATTGAGGAGAAAATAAAAAAATAAGAGGGGTAAATATGAGAAAAAAAAGTCGAAAAAAACCGTCAAATTGTACAGTTTCTATAATCCGTTAGCCTTAACAAAACGTATAAATACGTCCAATGATATGAAACAGGGGAAACAGCTAACAGCCAATGCCCCCGAACCTTTAGACCCTAAAGACTTAACACGCACACAACAGAATTTAGTTATAGAATATCTAAAATATTGCGAAGCCTTGTCTAATGTAGAAATTTCAGATTTTTTAAAGATACATCGTATTACGGTTGCGAAGCGTTTAGACGAGGTTGACGAGCAGACGAGGCTCTAGAGAAGAAAGGGAGCTCACTAAATCAGAGGATATGTATGTGAAGTTTGCACAGGCTATAAGGCAAGCTCGTATGTTTGCCAAGAGAAGACACCAAAATGTCATCATTTTTTGAGAGCCATGACCTATTCCATAAAAACTTTGGTTGGAATTTTGAGCGATAGCGACCTTGAGGAAAGGATTTCGGTTTTAGAGGAAAAACTATCAAACGGGGCTCTTGATTTACTCCCAGGAGCTCTGTTTTTGTCTGATAGGGGGGTATGACAATTCTGTCAGGGGGGGGTTCGTAAGTGGTTGTATTTATTGAATATTATTTTCAGGTATTGCAAGTAGATTTGAGGGGTTCTGTAGCCCCTATAAACATTGAAATGCTAGTTTACATAATAGGATATTATCGGACGCAAATCAACGATTAGGAGGGGCTAAACTTTGTATGGTGTAACCCCTCCTATTTAAAAGACAGAATGCTTTCCACAGCCACAAATTATCATCCAACAATAGAAAAAGGTCAAGGGTTTCCTCCCCCCCGTGGACAAGGAAAAGTCCCGACAACTGTTTCCTATCTTACATTGACCAAATTCCAACCGGATACACAGGTTCAAAACTGGTTAGGAATACCCCTCGGAAAACCTCGGTGCGGAGTATTAGGCGAAACTTTTCACACCGGAGCGTTGCTTTATTCAAGACAAAAGCAGGGGGAGCCACAAGAGCAAACATTGAATACATGACCTGTTCTTTCCTTGAGCTGGACGGCTCCACCGACAACTCAATAAAAACCAGAAAGGATGTGTTCTCTTTTTGTAGCCAGAACTCCATTCCTAAGCCTTCCTATACGATTGAAACAAGCCGAGGACACTTCCATTTGATATGGAATTACACGAACCCCCTGCCGTTTACAGCGAAGGGTGAAAGTTATTGGTTAGCTCAACAAGCTAGGCTTGTAGGACTATTCCAGAAGGGCGGAGTATATGTTGAGATAAGAGCATTCTAATACCGCTATTGCATTACTATAATGTCTTTTGTTTTAATTCCCCACTTTTTAAATGTTTTATTTTTACTTTTATTATTTTTTGTCACTTTATAGATGGCATTGTGCAATAGCGGCAATAGAAACGGTTTGAACAATACGAACATACACAAATATTGCTTCTGATAAGTAAACTTATGTCTACTAATAAAGCCTTTTCCGCTAAAATAGCGTAACTTATCTACAATTGTATTGATAAACTAGCCCATCACATGATAGAATTAAGAAAGTCTTTCTTAGTAACGAAACTAAAAGATAAAATCAAACTTAAATAGTCTCGTTCAACATAGACCAAACTTATAAGGAACTTACTTTGAGCACTGAGAATACAAATTTACACCCGCGAGATATTGTGTCAGCTTATGCCGACTTGCTATCTACAATCAACGAAAATGAAGAGCCGGAACCATTAAAACTGATACCTTTTGCACTACCTGAATCACTTTTGCCTTTTCCATCAAAAACTATCAGGCATGCACTGGCAATCTACTTGCTTCATCAAAATTACACAGAACAAAGAAAAATCATTGAGGATGCTTACTCTTGTCTCGATAACTTTATACCCGACGAAGAATATAACCTGTTCCATTCACTGCAGGCTTCCATGAGTATTAAAGGCCCCATTAAAAAAAGAGTCAACAATAGCGCCATCCAGATGCTAGACATAATGAATAGGCTGAGAATAAGAACTCAAAACATAAGAATAAGAAAAGAAGAATCTATAGAGGAATTAAATTCTCTTAGACGTATTATGAATTTGCCTGACAACATATCAGAGCTTGATAGTGATGAAATAGGCTCCATCAATGAAGAGGTACAAGAACTTAGATTAAATCTTTAACCCTTCCCCTACTGCCTTATACAAAACTAAAACAAATTATATATAAAAAAGAGCAGAGCCCCCATTAGGAAGCCCTGCTCTGAATTAACATCTTTATTTCCTAGTTCTAACAGTCTAGCACTAGCCCTGTGAGTACTGTGGTAACATGAAACGATGACGCATTGTGTATTTGAACGGTGTGGAATAAAGAAGTGGTCCAAAATCGTCAGGGCCTCTTGTTATCGTTTTTGTCCATATGGTCTGAGCTCCAGGAATAATGAGGTTAAAGGTAAAACTAATAAGACCTACAACCTCTGTAGCCGGAATCTGCCCGCCCATAAAGTCAAAAGGTGTTCCAGACATGTACCAAGAGCGAACATCATCGCCTGTAGCGGTACGGATGCTCTCAGGGTTCAGCTGGAAGCGATGGCCTGCTCCAGGTGCTATCTCTGATGGTAGATAAGTAACCTCATGGATAGTTGTCGTTATGTCTGGTCTTGTTGTCATACGATAGTTCATACGTCCATATTCTGTATTTCCATAGAATATTGGTCTTACAGCAAGAGGTTTGTCGGAATAACGACCATTTGCTGTGTGGAGAATATAACCTCTTCTCTCCATGAGCATGTTGAAGTAGTTATCGTTTGTTCCGTGCTCAAAAGCTGCAATGTAAGCTGCTTTTTTCGGGAATCCGAAAGGCTCTTTTCCTGCAAAAATCGGGGTATCGTTAGAAAGATACATGTATGGATAGTATCCGGCTCTATAGATCTGCCCGTCTCCGGTATCTACTGAAGCGGAGAATGTTACACCAAACTCCATGTATGGTCCTATCATTGTGTTTCTGTGGATTACATACCAGAACTCAATTACATCATCCACAACTTCGATAGGCTCTGGTGTAACTGCTTTCATGTTGTTTATATCCGCACGGATAACAAAAGCCATCCAGCGGCTTTCTGTATATGTTAGTGGAACAATATCATAGTCAAAAACAGGATCAGCCACAGCCTGAGTTAGGATGTGGATTCTGTCTCTATCCAGCGGTAAAGGTGGAACTTCGCCTTCGTCCAGCCATGGATAGCTGTATTCATTTGCTTGTAAACCCATTGCAAATACCTCCTATAAATTTTTTATACATTCATTTTCTTCATTCAACTACACAAAACATTAAGACTTAACGCCTTATGATCCCTGACTAATTGGGAACCGCTGACGAAGTCCATATTTGTATGGAGTTGCATATCCTCTATAACTAGCAGGACGCTCATAAGTTTCTTCCCAAAGAACAGAAGGAACCGGAATAACAAGGTCAAATACGAATGAAATCAAACCT
>CAXMPV010000183.1:0-3861 GCA_964195175.1 uncultured Thermodesulfobacteriota bacterium
CGCTTCCTTTCTTCCTGTCGTAAAACATTTTGCAAAAGCTGCTGGGATTACTGTAGGTACCATGGATATTTCCCTGGCTGGCCGCATTATTGCCAATTTCCCTGACAGTCTGATCGTAGAGCAGAAACAACCTGATGCCCTGGCTGAGCTGGGTGAGCTTGTTAAAAGGCCTACTGCAAATATAATCAAACTTCCAAATATCAGTGCGTCTATACCACAGATTAAAGCCGCTATCATAGAATTACAGGAACATGGATATAACATACCGGATTATCCCGAAGCTCCCCGGACAGATGCACAAAGAGATATCCAGACAAGATATAAGAAGGTATTGGGAAGTGCGGTAAACCCTGTCCTGAGAGATGGTAATTCAGACCGAAGGCCACCGGCGGCAGTGAAAGAGTACGCCAAAAAACATCCACACAAAATGGGCGAGTGGAGTCCGGATTCAAAAACTCACGTAACCCATATGAGTGACGGTGATTTCTTTTCCAACGAAAAATCAGTCACTATTTCAGGTCAGTCTGTGGGAGATGTCAGGATTGAGTTCGTTGGTGAAGATGGTCAGATTACCGTTCTTAAAGACAATATATCCTTGCAGGACGGTGAAGTTGTTGATGTGACATTCATGAGCCGCACTGCCTTGCGTACGTTCCTTGCTGAACAGATCGTGGATGCTAAGAGAAAGGGAGTCTTGTTCTCTCTACACCTGAAAGCCACGATGATGAAGGTTTCTGATCCGATTATCTTTGGCCAGGCAGTTGAAGTGTTCTTTGCAGATATCTTTGATAAACATGCTGATGTTTTTGGAGAATTGGGTGTTAATCCTGACAATGGTATGGGTGATGTGTATGCCAAAATCCAGAGTCTGCCGGGATCACAAAGAGAAGAAATTGAAACCGATATACAGTCCTGCCTTGATGCGCAAGCTGATCTTTACATGGTTAATTCGGATAAGGGTATAACGAATCTACATGTTCCAAGTAACGTGATTATTGATGCCTCTCTTCCTCCGATCATTCGTGATGGTGGAAAAGCATGGGGGCCGGATGGAAAAGCACATGATGTCAAAGCTGTTATTCCGGATACCAGCTATGCCGGTATCTATGATGAGACAGTACAATTCTGCATTGAAAATGGCGCGTTTGACCCTGCGACGATGGGGAGTGTAGCCAATGTCGGTCTTATGGCAGGAAAAGCCGAAGAATACGGTTCCCATGATCAAACCTTTAAAGTACCTGGAAATGGTACGATCAGGGTTGTTGATGCGGCTGGCGAAGCACTGCACGAACATAGTGTCGAAGGCGGTGATATCTGGCGCATGTGCCGGGTTAAAGACGCGCCGATCAGGAACTGGGTCGAACTGGCGGTTGAAAGAGTCAAAGCAACCGACTCTCCGGCTGTTTTCTGGTTAGATAAAAACAGGGCGCACGATGCGCAGCTTATTAAAAAGGTAGATCATTGCCTGGGAGATCTTGATCCGGACGGTGATCTGAATATTCAAATTATGTCCCCGGTTGAAGCCATACGCTACACTCTGAGACGTGTGAAAGAGGGTATGGATACGATCTCAATTACAGGTAATGTTTTGCGTGATTATCTGACTGATCTGTTTCCTATTCTTGAGCTTAACACCAGCGCCAAAATGCTCTCAATCGTTGGATTGTTGAATGGCGGAGGATTGTTTGAAACAGGTGCAGGAGGCTCCGCACCTAAACATGTCCAACAGTTTTTAGAAGAGGGGCATTTACGGTGGGATTCACTTGGTGAGTTCGCGGCTATTGCCGCATCACTGGAGCACCTTAGTGCCACACGAGAAAATGTGAAAGCGGGCATTGTAGCCAAAGCGTTGGATCAGGCAACTGCAACTCTTCTTGACAAAAACCAATCACCATCCAGCAGGGTGGGTGAGTTGGACAACAGGGGAAGCCAGTTCTATCTCACGCTATACTGGGCACAGGCTCTGGCCGCGCAGGAAGAAAACCATGAACTTCAGGAATACTTTAGTCCGCTTGCAAAAGCATTGGCCTCCGGAGAAGAACAGATTATAAAAGAGCTGAATGATGCACAGGGACATGAAGTTGATCTGGGCGGTTACTACCATCCGAACCCTGAGAAAGTAGCAATGGCCACACGCCCAAGCCCTACACTAAATGCTGCATTTTCATAGCTTTTTGCCTCTAATCTCATATTTTCAATTTCTCAATCACCGGATTTGGATCATATTCCACGGAAGCAATAAAGAACCTGAGGAGTTGCAGGAGATATCAAAGTCTTGATATTGTGAAGGTGGTAATAAACAGGGAGGTGCTTTGATTAATTTCTTAAGAGATATTCGTTAATAGATCGCAGGTTTGACCACATGATCCCACGTAAAAATTAGAGAAGGAGAATAACTTCCATATTATTCGCAGAGTGTTTTTATCTCTTTTTATATTTTCATAATATTTACGTAATGCTTTTATTTAGTTATGGTTATATCAAGTTTAAAGTAATTTTGTTTTAATCTACTTTTATCTTTTCTTACATTTTTGTGTTTTTAGGTACGACTTAAATACGACTTAACTAGTGGTGAACAATTTGATTCACGCTCACCGTGGCAGACAATGTTCATTCATACAAATACCAATCGTCATATCAATTAATCTACACATATTCAACCTACCCCGCACCATATAAACGCCTCAGCATAACATCCGCCATAACGTCATCAATTCGATTCTAAGTCCCCTCACCCCCCCCCTCGTCTATACAGAACCATGATTAGCCATATTACGTTCTACATGGACATTACGGTGGGCATGTATAAGCGGATTCGGGTCATGGAGATATGTGGAGTAAAAGTTGTGGTGTGGTGGGAGTGATTAAATAGGGTTTTAATATAGTTATTTGATAGTTATATGTATTTTATTCGCACGTTAGACCTTTTCAGAATTGCCGACAATATTGACAGAAGTATAGTTTGTTATCATTCCTCTTAAACACCATTCACATAGCAAGCGTAATCAGGTGGTGAGGTTGAGGTGTCGCAACATCATTATTCATAGCATGTTGCACCTTATCGCACCCTTTTTCTCCTTAATTCCATCTAAGGTATTTCGAAGTACATATTCAGGTTTTCCCCTATTGCAATCTTATGCCGAATAGCTTAGGCTACCGTTCGCTAAGATAGCAAAAGATATTTTCACCCACATTTTGCATGTTACAGGAGCAATTAGTAATGAAAAACACTAGTTTTAACATTACAGTACCGCATTTATCCTTCCCTATATCTGCGTTTCTTAGAAACAGCAGATCATACATAATTACATTACGTTTCAAGTTCCACGAAACGCTTCAAATAAATAAATCTAATTTCCAAGTTTTCAATAATGCTTGTGTTCGGTTTTTATGAATGACTATAAAGATAAAATGAAATCCCTGAGAGTTACAGCAAAGTCATTACGCAAGAGATAGTATTATTACCCTAAATGTGTTGTGACATAGTAGGGCATTTTTTTAGTTATTTTAAAGAAAAGGAGAAGGCTGCATATACGATGTCCTGCCCCATAGGGAGGAGGACAGTATTGAGTACAATTGTAGAGTTTATATTAATGGCATGTTATTGCATCTTCATGGTTCTTTAATGTAGTAACACTAATTTTTTACCAGTAACAAATAAAGAAAGCAGTTGATAATAGCGACAGAGGTCTTATTGCGCATAGACTTAGACAGGCTTGTAAGAGTATAGACAAAGCATGTTGATTGGCCTTGAATTTTTGAATAAAGGGGGCACAAATATGAAAACCTTAAAAAACGTTTCTAAAGGAAGACGTAGTGAAAGAGTGAGTAATCCAAATTTCAAAATTTTGTTACTTGATC
>CAXMPV010000184.1:0-3843 GCA_964195175.1 uncultured Thermodesulfobacteriota bacterium
CAACCAGTTTGGTCGCTTAGCCATGTAAATTCTGTTCCATTATTAAGCCATGTTAGATCGTCATAAACATCAAGCCATGTTTCAACTTTTTCGGTATAGACTACTTTTGCAGCCCCGGTTTCTACATTGGCAAAAAACACTTTATTGGTATTCTGTTCTCTATTCAACTGTTGGACAATTAATTCATCCGATGAGTTTGCCCATTCCATACGCGCCAAATAATTATTTCTTGGATCTCCTGGAATGTTCATCCATTTTATGCTTTTATCTCCCAAACTTATCGAACCAATTTTGGCAGAGGAATTATCTGTCCCAACTTTTGGATATGGAAGCGGAATTATTTTAGGATAAATTGAATCTATATTGTTCATCAAATAAAAAGTACCCATCCCTTCTGTGTCCATTTGCCAAAATGAGATATGCTTACTGTTAGGGCTCCACCTGAATCCATCGCGACAGTTTAGTTCCTCTTCGTAAACCCAATCAAAGGTACCATTGATTATTTGGTCATTGCCATCCTCTGTCAATTGCTCAATATTTCCTGAATTTAACTGTTGGACATATATATTGTTTTTATAGACAAAAGCCACGTTTTCACCATCAGGAGAAAATTTAGCAAACATCAAACGAGCCGGTTCCATAGCACTTCCCATCTGTATCAATTTCCCACTTTTTATATTGAAAACCCAATAATCACCACGGGTATGACGGCGCCAAACTTTACGCGTATTGGTAAAAATCAATAATTTGGTATGATCCTCAGACCATGCATAGTCTTTTATGAATAATGGGGTCTTTTCTCCAGAAGGAATTAAACTACTGGCAGCTAGCAGTATTTCTTTTTGACCGGTTTTTAAATCGTAGGTTACAAGATCATTACCTCCGCTAGTCTCATTTATTTCAAGGGTGGTATAACTTTTACCGTCTTTTGTCCAATTAAGCGCATCAATCCCTTTTTGTCTGAACTGGTTGTTTTTATATAAGTCTTCTAGAGTCAAATTTAATTGAGTGGACTTTTGTGCCCAACTCGCAAAAAATGAACTTGTTAAAAGTGCAATCCCAATACTAAGAATAAGTGTTTTTTTCATGTGTTTATATCTGTTGTTTTTTAACGGACACATGCAGTTCGCTATTAATCATTCCCTTGGGGGGGGTAAGACCTTTAACATGCTCGTTTCATGTGTCTGTATTTATTGTTTTTTATTTGTCACATGCTGCCTGCCTGCCGTCAAGGCAGGTTCGCCATTAGTCATTAACTCACCTTGTTTATTGTTTTTAAAGGAGGCGTTGAATCTTCGATTTCCCTTTGATACCGATTTTCAGTTATGGATGTTTCATGTGTCTATACTATTTTTTAATTCGGTCACATGGTTCATCCATTATAGTCATTCCCCTTGGTATCAACTTTCAGTTATGGATGTTTTATGTGTTCATTACAACCACAACAAAGTTATTAAAATCACTTTAATAAATACAATATTTGTTACAATATAAAAACGCTTGTTTAATATAAAAACCTTATAACTCTTATTTTATGATAGTTATATATTTTAAACTAGACACGAATAATACTTTACAATTTTAAATATTATATTTTAAAGTACATTTTACTATGATTTATTGTTATCATAAAATGTTTTCTATTCAGATTTGAATATTGATTTAATAAAATACTTTCATAAATACCTTAAGAAGCTTTAATACCCCAGATATTTACCACTAGAAAAAAATAAAGAGTTTGGCATTCAAGCAACACTTACTATTATGGAAATTCTTTTCACTCGAGATCTTAAATAGGTTCTATCACTTAATCTAACTATTCCCTACTTGTATAAAGGAATCAAATACCCCTGTCTTTCTCCACTTAATTTATCAAAACCGCGCAGAGGCAGATCTTCTGACTTAATGGTCGTTGTTTTATCTCCTCTTGTGTCACTTATCCCAGTTCCATAATAGGATGTAGCTCCCCAGCCATAAGAGCTAGTTGAAATTCGCATCTCTGAATCTTCAGATACAAAGGCAGTATCGCTAGGTTTTCCGAAACACATGACACCTCCCAACATCTCACTGCGACCCCCGTTGATTGTTTGAACCACAATTCCACGCCCCTCACTTTTATAACCCATCAGTACCAGATCACTGCCATCATTAAGAATTGCCGGATCTCCCCGTTCTGGGTTTAGTTGACGAGCCCATACTTTTTGCCCTTTCAGTGCTACTACAGAACGACCATGACCGTGTATGCCGGGTTTTGCGCCTGTGGTGGCTGCTACATTGTCGAAAAATACTTTAGCCCCAGACACCGTATTGCGATAAAATTGCAAAGTTTGGGTCTGCATGTCCTTAAAACAAACGGTACGCTTACTTGCATGGGTGAATGTGCTGTGTTTCCCTCTCCAATGCTCCCAAGCAATGAGACGCTCAATAAACAAAGGGGGAGCAATTTCTTCATCCGTATCGCCTCCAATCAGAAACCCCTCTCTGTCGGACTGCCCTAAATCGACACCTGCAACGAGATCACAAAAGTTGAAGTCAATATGCTCAACAGTTGCCGGAATCACCACCGGACTATTCAGCAGATATCGACCAGGTTCGAAAAAGATATCTTCAGCACCAGAATTCAAGGCTGCCTGTATTGCCGGGCTATCGTCGCTAACTCCATCTCCGATGGCTCCATAGCTGCGAACACCTGTTGTCTCTTTTCCCTTACCTTGATACACTGGAGTTTCCTCTATGGGCAATCGGGACATAGCCTTTCTTCCGGTTTCACCGTAAGCTCGCGGATATACCCGTTCATCAATATGGTGAGCGTCATCAAACCCTGTAAGTTCGACATTCGAAACATAGAGCCCACCGGCCTGACGATCTATGCCGATAGCACCTGCTCCTTTCAAGTGTGAGTCAACAAGTACTGTATGCCCTATCAGACTAGTACAAGTCAGACCCACAGGAACATTAGAAGTGCGAATATTGCGTAAACTAAGACTCATCGCTCCGACGGTAATTCCTGAAATATTCTGTCCTGATAATTCAACATCCTCCACATGGGCATACATGGTTCCGGTACCAGAGTCAATATGTAATCCATGATCGAAACCTTTTACCTCAACATGCTTGACCAAAACTCCTGAATAATTACTATGTCCGAGTTGAAGACCAGCAAAGCCAGATCCATCCTCGCTCAGGATTCGAACATTGCGGACAGCCCCAGTATTATTGGCGAAAAAATCGAGTCCAATGGCACCCGAATTTCCTTTCCCACTATTAATTGTAATATCTTCAAAATAGTTGGATGTAGCTACATTGGTGTTTTCTGTCTGCATAAAAGAAACTATAGGTTTGCGCTCATTTTTACCAAACCCAAGCGTGCTATCCTTAAGACGGATAACTGTTCTGTTCTTACCAGCTCCCCGAATACGAATCTGCTGATTCATTTCACTTCCATACGTATTAACGATGTCCTTATGACGATAAAGTATCGTATTAGATACCAGATAAGTTCCTTCCGGAAAATAGAGAACAGGTAAATACGGAAGTTGGACATGTGTTGTTGCAAACAAAACGCCGTTCTCCTTGCGGTTCTCAGCACTAAGATTTAAGTAATGGGTCCCCTCAGAAGGTAAGGCTTCCAACGCTGCTAAGGTCTGATGCCAAGACAATTGAGTGGTCCGCGTAATATCGTCCAATGCCTTAAGAATGACTTCTGTACAATCTTTTGTCCCAGTGGAATCTGCAAAATAGGGTGCTTCGCATATATTGATTGCCGTTTGATTTTTTTGACCTGAATCTATATGACCATTCGATTCTTTTAGATTGACCTCACATGAAAGGTTTACTATTGGC
>CAXMPV010000185.1:0-3837 GCA_964195175.1 uncultured Thermodesulfobacteriota bacterium
AGAACGGGAGATTTTTACTTTTTAGAGCTATATTAATACATATCAATACGGTTTTAATACATAGCGTGTAATTCAAAATAACAAAAAGACAGTAATAAGCTGATAAAACTACAAGATATTTAACTATATAAATCAATATTTTTATACATTATACTAATGTAATTTATTATGTATAGATAATATTATTCCATTTAACATAATTAAAATCATAGAGAAACTACGAAAAATTCATATTTTATTTAAATTTGAAATAATCAACAAACAAAATCGAAAATTAGATGCCTGAATACTAAATTATCAATAAAATGAGGTTATATCTAATGTTATTTATTAACTTACACGCCTATTATACTTATTTAGTATATGTATTTTAGTAATTTAGATGTAATTTAGACATAGTATGAGATTTACTTGCCAGGAATATAAGTCTATGCAGAAAAAACGTACTTTTTTCCCCCCCTCTCTCTCTGATTCAGGATTTATATCCTGGAAAACCGAATAGATTTATCCCTCCTCTTTCTTGATCTTTATATATTTACATTTACAAGAATCATTCCTAATCCAAATTAAATTAAATTAAATTAAAGTCAGATTTAACCGATATATCAATCATATTTTCATAAGAAGGTCATATTTAACTGAAATTATTAAAACAGTAGTTTATTTTCAATATACAAATTGTAGAATTAAATCTGTATTGCTTGAAGGAATACCTTATGGAACATAATGTTAGTAAATATATAGAAATGCCAATGCATCTTAAAGAATATATAGAAATGGGCGAAAGAGCTGCAGGAAGCCAAGTAAAGCTGGCTAACTATTTGGAACAAAATGATTCAAACATGAGAAAAATGAAACAAGATAAAAGGGGCTTGCCTGACCCTATGTGCATCAAATTAGCACACCTAATTGGAGTTGATCCGCTGCACGTAATTGCAGCAAGTAATTTAGTTACAGAAAAAAGTACATCAAGGAGAAAACTACTGGAAAGCTGCCTTGTATCAGTAAACTAGACTGCTTTCGTGACGCTATAACAGAATAACATCAATAAAAAAGTAACCTACTAATTTATACCCTAGTCTCTTCTAATATCTGGGCTAGTTAAATTATGCTGCAGCGCTTTTCTTTGCACCTTCAATTAGTTCGAAAAAGCGCTCGTCAGGAACAACCGTAAGACCATCAGCTAATGTAACCATATAGTTCGCGCATGAAATCATAGCGATAATTTCTGGAATGTCGCCTTGCTTTACGCCATTTTTCAACATATGGTCAATTCCTTCACTGTAGTTTCCCTTTCCTTGCGCAAGACAAACCGAAAACTTTAGTATCTCTCTGGTTGAGGGTGGTTGAACCTGATCCAGATCTCGTATCACCTGATGGATTACTCCATATTCCAGACCATACTTCAATGCCATAGCCTGATGTGCAATTGAACAATATTGGCAATCACGTGTGTTAGCGACCGCAATAAAAATCATTTCTTTAAGAACACGAGATAATTTTCCGGTGCACAGAATACCCCTGACCATCTGCCATGATGATACTGCAAGTGACGGGCTGAGAGTCACAACAGTTCGAAATAGTTTTGGAACATAGTTTAGCCCAAGCATTTTCTTAATATCTGCATCCTCATTAGGAAAACGCTTGGCAAATTCTTGTTCAGAGCAAGCTTCAGTAAGTGTGTCAGACATTTAGGCATCCTTAAACAAATTAAAAAAATTATGGGTTGTTATTTCAGCCACTTCATTTACGCTTATACCACGCAACTCAGCTATCTCTTCGGCAACATGTAGCACAAATGCAGGCTGGTTGGTCTTGCCACGATAAGGTACGGGAGCCAAATATGGAGAATCGGTTTCGACCAACATTCTTTCTAACTGGATACTTTTAGCTGTTTCCTTAAGAGCCACAGCATTCTTAAATGTGACAATACCAGAAAAAGAAATATAGAAATTCATTTCCATCGCCTGCTGTGCTACTTCCCAGCTTTCGGTAAAACAATGCATCACCCCTCCAACTTGATCTGCGCCCTCTTCCGCCATGATACGTAACGTATCAGAAGCAGCTTGACGAGTATGGATGATGAGTGGCTTACCACATTGACGAGCAGCGCGTATATGTTGGCGAAAGCGCTCTCGCTGCCACTCCAGATCCCCTTTAAGTCGGAAATAATCTAGTCCGGTCTCCCCTATAGCAATGATTCTAGGATGTTGCGCTAAAGATACCAACTCCATCGCCTGTGGTTCTGTTAGGTTTTCGTAGTCAGGATGAACACCAACTGAGGCGTAAAGATTAGGATAGGTCTCCGCAAGTGAGAGCACCCTTGGAAAGTCTTCCAAATTTACACTCACGCACAGAGCATGACTGACCTTATTTTCCTGCATATTCTCCAGAATCTTATCAAGATTACTTGCAAGATCAGGAAAATCAAGATGGCAATGTGAGTCAACAAGCATAGCTGAATGCGAAAGAGCATTGAGTAACACCATTTAGCTGAGTGTAAACTTTAATCAAGTTATTTACTCCGAGCTGGTGCCATCAACATTGCATAAGAGATCAACATTTCTTCCAAAAATAACCTGTGGTTAAGGGGATGATGTGATAGTCGCTGCATATCAATTAAGCTACGTAAATAACGAGCGAGTTGACGAGGATCAATTTTTGGTACTAGTGTTTTTATGGTAGTCTGCATAGACAAATGATAACGAATCCTCCCTGTTAAGCGAAAACTTATCAAGTCATAGCACCATTTTTGTAGCCAATTTACTACAGTTGGCAGATCAGATTTTTGCATTTCCTCAGCCAGAAAAATAGGATTAAAGCTTTTTAGTGTGCTGATATGCTTGATAAAAGCCTCATGTTGTACGAAATATACTTCATTGTTGTACTCTAGTGCCACCAAGGGTGCATAGCCAGCAACAGCTAGGCTGGCTTTGGGATTTTTAATTCCCTGCTGATCAAGCCAGTCTATAGCCTGAGTGAAATCAGGCGTAGGCATAGCAATTTGCCTACAACGACTACACAATGTTGGTAACAAATAGTGCGGGCGATGCGTCACCAAGATAAACAATGTTTGAGGAGGTGGTTCTTCTAAATTCTTAAGTAAGGCATTCGCGGCCGCAGCGTTCATTGTCTCTGCAGGATGAATTAGAATAATCTTATAGCCCCCACGATGGCTTGACATATTAATTAAATCAGTGAGATCACGAATTTGTGCAACACTAATTTGCTTACTAGGTTTCTTCTTTGGTTTTGTATTACTGGATTTGACTTCAGGATTGGCCTCTGCATCAGAGCGTACCCTCATTTTAATTTCATCAGATAATTCCGACAATGCTTCTGGCTCGACTAAGCAAAAATCCGGGTGCCCTCCTTGTTCAAACCATCTACAACTCGGACAATTTTCACAGGCTTCACTTTTTGAAGACGGCTTTTCGCACAGTAAATATTTAGCTAGATATTGAGCAAACCCAAGTTTACCGATACCTTTTGCCCCCTTCAGAAGTAAAGCGTGGCCTCTTGAAGCATGGTCTCGAGCCAATATTTGCCAAACCTCATTCTGCCATGGATATATATTTTTCATTAACAGATAGATGAAATAATATTCTTAATGGACTGTTTAACTCTTTCCAGTGGCTGACTTGAATCTATTATCTGGATCCGATGAGGAAATTTATGCGCTCTTTCAAGATAAGTTTTACGAACTCGGTCAAAAAATTTGTCTTCTTCTTTTTCAAATCGATCGATCGACTTAATTTCATCTGTCCTACCATGGAGTCGTTTCCTTCCCAATTCACTCGTTACATCAAAATAAAACGTAAGATCAGGTTGAAATGT
>CAXMPV010000186.1:0-3810 GCA_964195175.1 uncultured Thermodesulfobacteriota bacterium
TGTTGTGGGTTTCATCTATTTCGAATGCTGATCTTGGTAGGTAACTTGGAATCCATCCTGCGCCTATTAATCCACTATTGGCCATATCGGCGTAATTTTTGAAACTCGACGATGGATTCTCAGCCGATTTCATTGCTCCTAGCCCACCGACCACTATGACAATTAGTACAGCTGCAATGTGTAAAATTTTACTCATGACGCATAACGGCCAAGCTCACCGGAATTTTGCGGTGCGTAGCAGAGCAAAATTTCCGAGTGCAGCTTATTGTTATGTGTTTTATGCCTCAGATAACCTTGAAACATGAAGCTCATTTCTATGTTGCTCTGCCTGCCATAAATCATATTGTGATTGTTGGTTAATCCAACTCTCGGATGAGGTGTTGAATGCAATGGAAAGACGGACGGCCATTTCGGGACTGATACCTGCCTTACCATTTACAATACTTGAAAGGGTTTTTCTACTAACACCGAGACCTTTTGCAGCCTCTGTTACTGATAATTCCAGGGGGGCAAGACATAGCTCTTTAATAATTTCTCCCGGATGGGGTGGATTGTGCATTAACATATTATTGCCTCAATGATAATCTTCGTAGTTTACTATTTCGGCGTGTTCTCCATTAAATCTAAAAGTAATACGCCAATTCCCACTTACTCTAACTGACCAAATATCTGCACGAGCCCCTGATAGTTGATGTAGATACAAACCTGGGAGGCTCATATCTTCAGGCGCTACTGAGGCATTTAACCTACCAAGAATTAACTGAAGCCGTTTAGAGTGTTTGGCTTGTATCCCTGATTTTCGACCGGTTCTAAAAAACTGCTCGAGCCCTTTGTGCTTGAAACTTAGTATCATTTACTCAGTGTAACCAGTAACGACTCGGGTGACTAGTATTTTTTACACATAACGGCTGAATCACCGGGAGGCGTAAGTGGCGCTACTTTTGCGAATGTAAAAGTCGTGACGCTTATGACTATCCGCGTGCATTCGCTGGTTAGGCGTCCGGTTGGTTCCTAATATCATTTTCACAAGCTTCAATTAATTGCGGGAAAAATTTAGCAAATTCATCATAGATAAATGTTAATACTTCTATACCCGCGATCAATGCGCCCACTCCTTGACCTTTTGTAATTTCTTCTAGCCGTACATTTTTACCCAAGGTAGTCAAAAGCCTCTCCTTGTCTGGGTTGCTATAGATTCCTAGTGTTCCATGCCAGTTTGGATGAGCAATCTCTGAAAGTTTGTCATAGATTGCTCTGAACTTTAGAACTTCTTTTTCTACACGATCGATCATTGTAATTATGTTAACAGGGTCTGGTCGGGAATCATCATCTTTGGAACCCATTAGGACTTTCATTGTGTATTCATCTAGATGATTCAAGTCGTTGTCGATAATTGCCTTTTTCGTTTTACGATTAACATAAAAAAGAACAGCAATAGTCTCTTGAAAAGCTCGTGCTAGACAGGCACCTGATACGATGTTGTTGTCGTTAAAGCATTTGCAAGATGCTTCCCCCAAGTCGACTGCACGTCACAGTAATGATTCTCGAGCGAGGAGAACTTTGTAAGGTATCTTAGCTACCGTTGAGATAGCAGCGGGATCTACTACTTCAACTAAAGTAAGCCTCAACGCTTTGAACTGCCGAGTTGTAAGTTCAAGCATTGTTTCGATTTTGTCCATAATTATAGGGGGCGCCTAACGCTCCGCATCAGCGGCAGACAAAACGTGTAGCGTTTTGGATGTCCGGCTGCATGCGCTTATGTAAATTTTTAAAATACACGGTAGGATCCGATTGTCGTTAATTCTGATGGTTCGGGTGGTTCGACACATCGTGATGCAATATCATTTACAAAGGCTTTAAATTCGTCAAAATTTGGTAAAGGATTTGAACCATCTTCTGTTTCTATAGAGGCTATGTGAACAAAACTAACACCGTCTTCAAGTTGAAAAGATGCATACCTTAGTCCTTCGGGTTTTGAATTCTCTAGAGCCCCAAATACTGCCTGAATGTATTCGATATTTTCCTGGGCACTTTCGGTTTTGACCTTATATCTAACCAGTATTCTTTTCATATAATTTAAAAGGCTGCCGGCCTTTTAATAATTATTAGCGGGCGGTAACTTAATTTTTCTGGTTGAAAAATTGAGGTGCGTAACTTTTTGATGTTTAAAGTTTTATTTTCCATGCGCTTTATTCAATTCCATTAATGCGGCCGTCGGCCTTTTAATTATTCTTGATTTTAGTTCGTATGCCGGTACCGTGCCTGTAGGGATTAACATAACGAAAGGAATCGTAATCATGTCTTCTACTCCATCTCCATTTCTTGAATCCATTTCTCGTTTCATGGCTGTGCGACGGTACAGCAAACGCACCATCGAAGCCTACTTATATTGGATCAAGTATTTCATTGTTTTCCATAAAAAGCGACACCCATCCGAAATGTCTGGGCTGGAAGTTGAACAATTTCTGACTCATTTGGCCGTGGAAAGGGAAGTAGCTGCTGCGACCCAGGGTATTGCTCTGAATTCGCTGGCGTTTTTGTATAACAGGTTTTTGGATAAGCCTTTGGGTGATCTAAGATGTTTTCGTCGAGCTAGAAAACAGCGCAAATTACCAGTCGTCCTGTCCCGACTGGATGTGAATAAATTGCTATCGCAATTGACAGGTCCGTCATTGCTTGTCGCATCATTGTTGTACGGTTCAGGTTTACGCAGGATTGAAGTTGTGAGACTGCGCGTTAATGATATCGATTTTGATCAAGTCCAGGTAGGAATATGGAATGGCAAGGGGTTTAAACATCGGCTGACTACTTTGGGGCCAGAACTGGTTCCTGTATTACGCAATCAAGTTCAGAAAGTAAGCCTGCAATTAAAAGAAGACCTGCAAAACAAGCTTTACTCGGGTGTATGGATGCCGGATGCACTGGCTCGAAAATACCCAGGGGCCTCGAAGCTGGCGGGCTGGCATTATCTATTCCCTTCTATTCGGCTTAGCTTCGAGCCGGGTACGACCTGTTTACGCCGACATCACATTGACGAATCGAGCGTTAATAAATTTATTAAACAGGCTGCCACTAAAGCAGGAATTGAAAAATGAAGTAACTTGCCACACGTTGCGTCATTCTTTTAAGTGGCTCTGCATGAAATTACTGTTCTTCTAATGCTATTCATACTGCCGTCATTCCGGCATGCTTGTAGCCGGAATCCATTGGAAATGAGGGCATGATATTTAATAAATGGCTCTGTTTTTAATGGATTCCGGCTCGGAGGCCGGAATGACGAGATAGTTTTTGGGGATTTTTACAGTCATATTTAACTACAGTAATTTCATGCAGAGCCATATACATTTATTAGCGATAATTGTTATTGGGCAATTATATTCATACCCACAAAACCTGCATTATAAAAAGAATGCAATAAGATAGACGGATAAATACTCACATATTTGTCACGAAAGAATCCGTATGCCAGAGAAGGGATTAGAACAAAAACTGTCCATATTACTGGCTGATACCAAAAATGAGCCATGACAAACAACAATGATGTTAACCAGTTGGCTACCGACAAACCTGCAAATATTGAACAGCCCCACGGTTTATTAAACAAAAATTTCTGAACAATTCCTCTGAATAGAATTTCTTCAAGAAGCGGATACCAGATCACGGGTAAAATAACAATTCTGACTATCAAGCTTTGGTCAAAAGTAAAAGTAGGGATCACTGTAAACCAAAGCACCATCCATACGACGACACCAGCAAATAAAGCCAGATTAAAAAACCGACCCCCAAAAAAAGATGGAAAAGCACCAAGGC
>CAXMPV010000187.1:0-3359 GCA_964195175.1 uncultured Thermodesulfobacteriota bacterium
AGAGAAGTTAAAAAGGTTGTTGAAAAACCTGAAAAGTTTATTTCAGACATAGCGAATACCGGATTATATGTTTTCGACAAATCAGTGTTTAAGATTAAGCTCAGGAAAAGTCAAAGAGGGGAATATGAAATAGTTGATTATATAAATATGCTTGTTAAAAAAGAGAAGATTATATGTGAAAAGGTAAAAGGACATTGGCTCTCTATAGGACATCCATGGGATTTGATTGAGGCAAATAATGTCCTGGTTTCTGAAATAAAGAGCGACATAAAGGGAAAAATAGAAAAGGGTGTTACCGTAAAAGGAAAGCTGAAAGTAGGAAAAGGAACGGAAATTCTGTCCGGGACATATATAAAAGGAAATGTCGTTATCGGTGATAACTGCCATATAGGACCTAACAGTTTTTTAAGAGGAAATACTTCTATTGGAAACGGATGCCATATCGGGCAGGCAGTTGAGATAAAAAACAGTATAATTATGGATAATGCTAAAGTTCCTCACCTTTCTTATATAGGAGATAGTGTTATTGGTAAAGACAGTAATTTAGGCGCCGGAACAATAACGGCGAATTTAAAACATGATAACAAGAATGTGAGATCTGCCGTGAAGGGGAAGCCGGTTGATACAGGCAGAAGAAAGCTTGGAGCTATAATTGCGGACAATGTTCATACCGGCATAAATACAACAATCTATCCGGGGAGAAAGATCTGGCCTGGGCTGGGAACATTACCTGGCGAGGTTGTGGACAAAGATAAGATGGCCTGAATTGCAGACACACTTGGCACTACCAGACAATTCCCTAGTCCTCGTTATTTTCCAAAAGGTCTGAAATTTTAGCAATATGTATATAGGCTTCTTTGTCATTGATCTCAGATTTATAGAAATGGTAGTGCCTGCCATGCTTCATTAATGCGGTAGACATACCAAGCCTCTTTCCCACTTCTATTTCGTCTTTAATCTTATCACCAACACAAAGAACCTGTTTCGGTTCTAAATCATACTTAACTAAAATTTCTTTAAAGCATTTTTCCTTTCCCCGTGGACTTTCTGTTATGACTATCTCATCAAATGCTTTTTCGAGGCCAAGGACCTTTATCTTCTTTTTCTGCATTTCTCTAGTGCCGAAGGTAACGAGGAATAGCTTATAGCCAAGCCTTTTCAATTCGTTAATGGAATTCATGGTATCAGGGAATAAGACAGTGCCTTCTACATTCAAATCATTTATTGCTTTGGAAACTTCAGCGCAGAACTCTTCCGGAAGATTGTATGAACTGGCGATTTCGCGTGCGATGTCTGCCTTCGGTCCAAGACGGCCTTCAAGCTCTAGCTGTAATTTTAATGCTTCTGCTTCGGAGCATTTGATCGACTTTGATATGGTTTTTGCGGCAAGTTCCTTGCTTTTTAGAACAAGCGTTCCACTGCAATCGTACAGGGTGTCGTCCAGGTCGAATATGATTGCTTTTACCTGGGCTGATATTAGGGACATGAGTTTGGACATATGTGCGTTTTAGTTACGTTCACTACTTGAAATTGATAATTTTGCAAAAATCCTGCAGATAGAATCTGCCAGTTTTTCAGGATCATGCCTTATCAGATCTTCTTTTTCCCACAAGATTCTCTTTTGATCAAGATTTTCAATCAAATCGGTAACCTCTATTGCTACATTGTTATTTTCTAAATCATCATCAAGGGCGACAATGTCAGCTCCTTTTTTTCTATATTTTTCCATTATTTCCTTACGTGGGAAATTGTTATTAACAAGCACATAATCTAAAACTCCTTCGCCAAGATATTTTGTGACGGCCTTGATGTGATCCGATGCTGTGTAATTATCTGTTTGTCCGGGCTGCGTTACGATATTACAGAGATATATTTTTACTGCCTTTGAGTTCTGTAATGCCTCTTTAATACCACCAACAAGAAGATTGCATATGATACTGGTGTAAAGACTTCCCGGGCCAATTACGATTACATCTGCTTTTCCAATTTCACTGATTGCTTCTGGAGGGCATTTGGTATCATCTGTTTTCAGAAAGAGCCTTTCTATCGGTGGCTTTTGGAGACCACGTACATTCAGTTCTTCTTCTACAATCGAACCGTCCTTTAATTCAGCACAAATGTGAGTACTGGTAAGTGTGGATGGCAGAACCTTTCCTTTGATCGCCAGTATCTTACTTGCCTTTTTAATGGCAAGATCAAAACTTCCTGTTATATCGGTTAATGCGGCCATCAATAGATTGCCAAGGCTCATTCCGTTAAGTGACCCTTTGTTAAACCGGTATTGAAAAAGCTGGTATAAATCTTTTTCCTGCTCTTCCGTTTCTGAAAGTGCTACCAGGCAGTTTCTTACATCTCCGGGAGGCAATATGCCATATTCTTCTCTTATGACACCTGAACTTCTGCCGGAATCCGTAACAGTCACAATTGCCGTTAAATCTTCGCTATATGTTTTCATTCCTTCAAGAGCAATTGGCAGCCCCGTGCCTCCACCAAAGGCTAACATTTTCAGTGTGTTATGCGTTTTTCCAATATCTTTCAATTTGAGCAAAGTCGGCAGCTGGAAAAATCGTTTTATCTTGTAATCGGGTTTGTTTGAACTATCATAGGCGGTCTCGTCCTTAAATCGTCCATGTAACATCTGGACAGTTACCATACCTTTTGTTTTTGCAATTCTAAGCTCTTCCCTTACCCGATCACCAACGACGGTAACATTTTGCGGACTTAATGAGTACTTTCTGACAATTGCCTCAAAGCAGTCTTCCATTAATAGTCCAACTTCCTGATCATTAATTATTATTTCGTCAAAATAGGGTTTCAGGCCCAACAACTCTATCTTTTTATGTTGCCTTTCGTGGATTCCTGTTGTTAGCAGGAACAGCTTATATTTTTCCTGTGCCAGTTTTTTTAATGTTGGTGCAACATCAGAGAAAAGTTTTATGTCAGTTACTTCATTGCTATTATACGATTTCAATGCGACGCTGACGAAATCATCGTCTTTTTTGTATTTATCTGCTATTTCATTAAAGACAGGATAATAAGGGCCATGCTTCTCTGAAATTTCTTTTTGCATTGAATATGCTTCTTCCTCTGTGCAAGGCAGTCCCGCATTAACCATTGCTTTTGCCGCACGTTTTCGGGATGCTTCAAGCAGCGAGCCTGTGCAATCGTATAGCGTATCATCAAGATCGAAAATTATTGCTTTCATAGTTTCTATTTAGTAAGAAGATCTACAATAAAATTAAAGGTATGCGTAAATTGTGATAAAAATTTGCCAGACTTACCTGTTTACTCTATTTTTAAGCTTCTGATTTCAGGGGAGAGGCCAACCTTGCTACCGACCTTAATTCCATTTTTTCTAA
>CAXMPV010000187.1:3369-3792 GCA_964195175.1 uncultured Thermodesulfobacteriota bacterium
CATTTCAAGAGCATATTTCACTTTCTCTTTTGATGTGTGACTAATTAAACTGTATGGCATCATAGAATCTATCTGTGTAATTATTTCTTCGGAATTTATAAAGGCAATCGAAAGAGGGATCTTTGTGTTTTTCATCCAGAATGATAAACTTTTCTCTTGTGGATATATAAACAACATTCCGTGGTCGTTGTCTAATTTGTCCCGAAACATCAGGCCTATTGTACGGCCTTTTTGAGTAAAAGCAACTTCTGCATGAGACGTTTTCTCATTTATTTTTACTTCGTATGTATTTCTGTTTGGTATAGAGGGATGATTAGAACAGCCCAGGAACGTTGGAAATAGAACGAAAAGAATGATGATATGAATGTAGGTGCTTCTTCCGATGCGGAATGATGAATCCATAAGGTAGTTATTTTGCGGGGT
>CAXMPV010000188.1:0-428 GCA_964195175.1 uncultured Thermodesulfobacteriota bacterium
AACAGCGGACCAGTTTACACTGGGCAGACTGGTTGTTCTACCATAATTAAAGTGGAGGGATGGCTGAGCGGTTGAAAGCGCTGGTTTCGAAAACCAGTTGGGGAGAAATCTTCACGCGAGTTCGAATCTCGCTCCCTCCGTTTTAGTATGGAGGGTCATTTCCCAATAACAATATTTGCCCGGATTGAGGCAGGTCTGACTCCTTCACTCAATCTCGGATTGGAGAGGTGTCCGAGTGGCCGAAGGAGCACGCTTGGAAAGCGTGTAGGTGGGTAACTGCCTCGCGGGTTCGAATCCCGCCCTCTCCGCCATAAATAAAAATATTTGCTGTCTGTTCTTTAAGTTTTTTGAGTAATATCAGTTGGAATTCTGGCCGTGCTAGACGGGGAGCTAGCGGTTCCTTGTAACCTGCAAACCGCTTATGCAGG
>CAXMPV010000188.1:438-3755 GCA_964195175.1 uncultured Thermodesulfobacteriota bacterium
CAGTAAAACATTGTGGTTAATTTAGTAAATAAAATTTATAAAGTAATGTAAAATCAAAAGTGGCGGGCCTCCTCGCATTGCGATTTAGCCAACCTGGTCAGATGCGGAAGCAAGCAGCCATAAGCATTTGTACTCATGTGCCGTGGGGTTGCCTGGTTGGAGCTAACTGCCTGAAAAGTTCAACGGAAAGAAAATCGAAAAAAAGTGCACGGCCGTTTTTGCTAATTTGGGGAAGATATGTCATATATAGTTCTCTCGAGAAGATATCGACCAAAATCATTTAACGAAATTGTCGGGCAAAAACATGTGGTTACCACATTGGTAAACGCACTTCAGTCAGACCGTGTTGCCCATGCTTATTTGTTTGCCGGCCCTAGAGGGGTTGGCAAGACATCTATGGCAAGAATACTCTCCAAAGCCCTCAATTGTCAAAAAGGAACTGACAACACCCCTTGTAATAAATGCTCTACTTGTAATAGTATTACAAATGGGAATGATATTGATGTTCTGGAAATAGACGGCGCTTCCAACCGTGGTATAGACGAGATAAGAAATATCAGGCAAAATGTGGGGTATGCCCCTGCTGTTTCAAAACATAAAATTTACATTATAGATGAAGTACACATGTTGACGAAGGAAGCGTTCAATGCACTCTTGAAGACGCTGGAGGAGCCGCCTGAACATGTTAAGTTTATCTTTGCCACGACCTCACCAAGCCGAGTGCCAGACACTGTCCAGTCACGCTGCCAGCGGTTTGATTTCAAAAATATCTCCATACCCGATATTAGCAACAGACTGGCACAGATTTGCAAATCCGAGAATATTGCTGCAGAAGAAGAAGTATTCCAATCCATCGCTAAATTTGCCAGGGGAGGGTTGAGAGATTCCGAATCAATTTTAGACCAGCTCGCTTCATTTTGTCATGAAAAAATAACACTAAAAGATGTTTACGATATTTTTGGAGTAGTCAGCGAAGAGAAACTCTCCGGTTTAATTAATAGTTTTACTGAAAAAAATCCTGAATTATCTATAGAAATATTTCATAGTATCATAGAAAGCGGAAGGGATATAGAAGGCTTTATTGATCAGCTGCTTCTTTATATCCGTGACTTGCTCCTTATTTCCGTTTGTAAAAAGGAGTATGACTCCATAAAAACGGTGTCGGGAGATCTTAATCTATTACGAACGCAATCTTCATCATTTTCTCCTGAAACGCTAATGTATATGTTTCAGGTAATTTCTGAAGCTAAAACAAAAACCAGGGACCTGCTCCAACAGAAAATTTATCTGGAAGTTCTATTTGTAAAACTTGCTACTATGGAAGAATTAAGGCCTCTAAGTTCTGTTTTAGATAAAATAGAAGGGATGAAAAAGATATTTGAGGACAATGCAGAGGGCACCGGCAAGGCAATACCCATAAGCAAAGCAGATGTTACGGCACCGGCAAAATCTGAGATACCGCCAAAGCCTTCTCATAATTCTGTCGCCCCTGATGAAAAAGCAAGTCCCGATATCGGCCTTGCTGATACATGGAATAAAGCGATGATTGAGCTCCAGACGAAAAAAAAGACAACTTGGGCTCTATTAAAAAATGCAAGGATATTAAACATTGATGACAATGAAGCGATTGTAGAAGTTCCAAAAAATTACCTTGTTCACAAAGAAAGGCTTGAAAAACCTGAAGAAAAGCGGATAATTGACGGTTGTCTGGAAAAAGTAACGGGCAAGAAGATTAGTGTAAAAATTGTAGTATCTAAAAATGGATTTCAAGCAGTAAATAATAAAAGTAGTGGCCAGGGAGTGGTACAAGAAGGAATAAGAAAAAAAACAGACGATATAAAAAATGAGCCTATGGTAAAAAAAGCGATGGAATTTTTTGATGGGTCAATTGTCAATGTAAGGGAGGAAAAGGGATGAAGGGAATGGGTAATGCGGGCAACATGATGAAGCAGATGCAAAAGCAGGCAGCGGGCATGCAGAAACAGATGGAGTCTATTCAGGCCAGCCTTAAGGAGCGCGTTATAGAAGCAAGCTCTGGCGGCGGAATGATAACTGTACATGTAAACGGAAAGCAAGAGCTTTTATCTATAAAAATTGATAAGGAAGTTGTTGATCCAGATGATGTCCAAATGCTGGAAGACCTTATATTGGCAGCAGTTTCTCAGGGGCTGAAAAAGTCTCAAGAAATGTATCAAGAGGAAATGGGAAAGATGACAGGCGGCATGAACATACCTGGATTGCCAAATATGTTTTAATATGATGCGATGCAATTCCCGGTAGAAAATTAATGCAGAAAGATCACATTTTTCAAGGTTACAATACATGAGTATGAGAATAGGTACAATATTATCACCGCAACTTCGACAGCAGATGAAGCTGGCACCGCAGGTAATCCAGTCCATAGAGATTCTTCAGCTTCCTATGTTAGCTCTGGTAGAACATGTACAACAAGAGCTAATGGAGAATCCCGTATTAGAAGAATTGACTGAAGACGAGAAGAACGAACAAAAAACAGATGAGCAAAAAACGCTTGATGATTCGCTTGAGGAAGGCAAAAGCCAGGAAGACGCGCAGGAGGATGAAGAATTTAAAAGGCTTGGGGAAATGGCAGATGATTGGGGAGACTACTTTTCTCAAACGAATATAAAAAGGAGTGATGGCGGAGAGGAACGAGACCGCAAACAGGAGGCATTGGAAAACACTGCTTCAGGATCCATATCACTTCATGATTATCTACTTGGGCAGCTATCGATTATGGATTTAGATGATTCGCTCATGGCAATCTGTGAAAACATGATTTTCAGCATTAATGATATAGGATATCTGGCTTATCCTTTGGAAGAAATTGTTGAATCGCTGGAAATACCCGTAAGTATTGAACAAGCGACTGAAGCACTGGAAGTTATACAAAACATGGAGCCGCTTGGTGTAGGAGCACGAAACCTGAGAGAGTGCCTTCTGCTTCAATTAAATCCGCGAGACGAGGATTACCCTATTATTAAGGAACTAATAACAAATCACCTTGCAGACGTCGAAACAAAGAAATATAAGCTTATAGCAAAAAAACTGGGATATAACCTGGAACTGATCAAAAAAGTAATAGAATTCATTAAGACACTAAACCCCAAACCGGGCTCCCTTTTCAGCAGTGAACGAATTCCATACGTAACACCAGAAGTTAAAGTAGATTGTGTGGACGGGAAATACGAGGTTACGCTCATCGGAGATCATAATCTACCACGCGTTTATATAAGCTCGTTTTATAAAGACGTGCTCGTTGGTAAAGGCCATGACATAAACACAAGACGTTATATTCG